>JAXMAC010000083.1:0-5149 GCA_046350595.1 Candidatus Brocadiaceae bacterium
ATGGGTAATTTAATATCCAGGAATTTCAAACTTTCTGCTACTGCCTTACACACCCCCAACCCCCTCTCGATAGGGGATTCAGGGGTGGGTTTTATCTTATTATAAAAAGTCGCGAAGGCCTAATTAAATGTGCAGGAATCTCAAATAATCACAAAGCCCTCTGTGTCACGAAGAAAAGACTTTAAATCTTAAAGTCTTTGTAGCAGAAGAAAAGTTGATGAACTTTTCGCACTACAAATTTTCATTTTTTATATGGAACGATCGTCTTCGGTTCAATAGTCTTTCACCTTGTAAATATGAGTATTTCGTGGTACTTTAAAAGAAATGATGGGTTCGCTCCGCCTAACCCATCCTACTCATCTTCTAATTTCCGTCTTCTAACTTTAACTGAGTATTTATACCAGGTTGCATTCAAAATGTTTAGAGTAGTAACAAATATCGACGACCTGATCAAGGTATTTATCGTACGCGGTATAGTGTTTATAGAAGAACAGGTTTGATATCGTTGGAGAGATATTCAAAGAGGCTGGTATTGACCACTATGTGATGATCCGTGACGATTCGGATCAATAACTCGCTGTATTTATGTCGCGGGATAAATCCCGCGCTATATTCTTGGTTTGAAATTCATAATTGAACTGAGGGACAAGCGGGGAAAAACACAAACATTACTTTTTCTTATTCAAAATTTACCATTTGCAATCTTGCACTATTATCCACATGAAAACAACGCATACATTGAAAACATTCATTCGTGACATTCCAAAGGCAGAACTCCATATTCACATTGAAGGCGCACTCGAACCTGAACTCATGTTTGAGATCGCAAGGCGTAACGGCCTATCACTCCCTTTTAGTTCCGTAGAAGAGGTACGCAAGGCCTATAAATTTACGAATCTCCAATCATTTCTGGAAATTTATTATGAAGGCATGCGTGTACTGTGCCAGGAACAAGATTTCTACGATATAACCTGGGCATACCTGAAAAGGGTACACGCACAGAATGTCTGCCATACGGAAATATTTTTTGATCCACAGATCCATACCGACAGGGGTGTGCCCTTTGAATTGGTAGTTACCGGCATACATCAGGCCTTGCAGAATGCACAGCAACAACTGGGCATCTCATCAAAACTTATCCTGTGTTTTCAGCGATGTCTTAGCATTGAGTCGGCCATGAAAACCTTGCGGCAGGCATTGCCATTCAAAGAATGGATTATCGGAGTCGGCCTTGATTCATCAGAAGTAGGCCATCCACCGGATAAATTCGCCCCTGTATTTGAAAAAGCGATGGAAGAAGGATTTTTAACCGTAGCCCATGCAGGTGAGGAAGGGCCGGCAGAATATATCTGGCAGGCATTGGAAAAACTCAAGGTATCACGCATTGATCATGGAGTTCACTGTGCCGAAGATGCACGTTTGGTAAAAAAGCTGGTAGCAGAGCAGATACCCTTAACCGTTTGTCCCCTTTCCAATGTCAAGCTTCATATCTTTAACAACTTGGCAGAACATAATGTAAAACATCTGCTCGATTTAGGACTATGTGTCACCGTGAATTCCGACGATCCTGCATATTTCGGTGGGTATATAACAGAGAATTTCCTGGCCATACAAGAAGCGCTGAACTTTGATCGCCATGAGATTTATCAGATGGTAAAAAACTCGTTTCAGGCCACGTTTCTTAATGATAAAGAAAAGCAATGCTTATTGGATCGGTTGGAGAAATTTATGTTTCAGTACAGGCAAAAGGATTTAGTAAAGAATGAATGTATTTCCCATGATATGAAAAGGACTTCTCATTATTGACCATGTATGCGTTGTTGAATGGTGAGAAGCAGTTTAAACCACTTAATACAATATCATTAACTTAATATCTTACAAATAATATTTTGACATTTTCAGCAAAGATATTCTCTGTAGTGGCAAGGCGCGCCTTGCCACTACGGTCTCTTCCGACTCGTTCGGGTTAAGGATTATTTTATCAAACAACCCCCTTTATCCCCCTTTTCTAAGGGGGACTTTTACGGCAGGTAGCTTAACTTAATGGCATTACACTCTCGTATATTCATGTCGTTTCTTGCAAAAGCTTCCTGAGTTTTTCCGGCATGGGAGAGGGTTTGCGGCTGGCATTGAGACAGGCTAGTTTAGAAAAACCTTCGGCTACAAGTTTCTGGTCACGTTCATGAATCACTTTGTGACTGAATTCCACCGTGGCGTGCTTTAATTCAGCAATGGACGTCTGAATTATCAGGATATCATCATAAAGTGCCGGGGCGCGAAATTTACAATGCGCCTCTGTTACCGGAAAATATATGTGCTCTTTTTCCAACTCGGAATAGGGCAAGCCAAGATTTCTCAGATATTCCGTCCTGCCCATTTCAAAATACGTAAAGAAATTGGCATAGTAAACAATACCCATCTGGTCGGTTTCCTGATAACGAACCCGCGTCTTGATTTCGTGCATTTTATTCATAAAAAGAAAAGGCACGACCTTTCATCGTGCCTTTAACATGAGAGATTTACTTCAAAATTCTATACCGTCGAATAAAACACGGACAAATTTCGCTTGTCCGTGCAGCCATTATCATCTTGAAATTCAAAAAATTTACTTCCTGCATGCGATGAGGTAGTCTTCGGTATAGACATGCTTGTTCATAATAACTTCTGCTGAGATTGCAGCGTCCATGAGTTCTTTATCAAGCACATCCATCACGGCGGCATCCAGCCCGTAAGAAATCCCCATCGTCAGGAATGTCCTGGCCAGAAGCCTCTTTTCCTTTCTTCCCTGAGAAAAATTGCTGAGTCCAACGTTTCTGTGGGGCGGCGGGTCAGAAATCATTTTAATCTGAGTAAAAATATCAAACATATACGCAGGCTGCTTCTGATCAACATTAATCGGAAAAAGCACCGGATCTATATATATCTTCGAAAGATCAAAATCGTGTTCTACCGCCTTTTCAACGATCTTCATGGCAAACTCCATACGCCGCTCAACATCCTGCGGAATACCGCATTTATCCATGGTAAGGCATATCAGTGATGCATTATAATCCTTAGACAAACTCATGAATTTGTCCAGTTCCTCAGGGTCTGCCTTTGTGGAATTTATCAAAACCTCATTCCTGATCACCGACAGACCAGCCTTTACCACATCAAATTTCTGGCTGTCGATGGCAATGGGCGTTTTTACCGTATCCTGAATAACCTCAATCAACCACTTCATCGCATCGATAGGGTCTGCCGCAGCTGTTCCCACGTTTACGTCCAGAAACGATGCGCCTGCCTCGGTTTGTTTTATCGCAAGTTCCCGAACAGCTTTTGGGTCTTTATTCTTTATAGCTTCTCGTACGTCTTTAAACATACCGTTGATGCGTTCGGCTATAGAAAACATTGTATGTTTATCCTTTCTTTTAGTATAAACGGTCAATACATTTCTTAACGGTTGCCACCGCCTTTGGGTGACTCATACGAATAATATCAGCGCCAGACTGTAAAAGGCTAACCGCCGTAATAGCTTCCCACATCGGCCCCCTCTCATCCCGCGGCCCCCATTGCGGCATTTCTTTGTCATCAGATTTCGACTCTTTGGTTCTCCATGCCTCATGACCAACGTCACAGATCACCGGCATAGACATCATTTTGTCACCGGTGAGCGCTGCGATTCTTTCACGTTCCTGAATTGAATACGTATATTCCATCCCATAACCCAGAGCGCCCGTTGACTGAAACATCACAATCCGGTTAAGCGGGAAGTCCATTTCAGACACAAGGATATTAACCTGCTTTGCAATATTAATATCCACAGGGGCTAAGGTAATAAGACAGTGCCCATCTGCAAGACAGGTTGCGGTAAGCGTTTTGTAGCTGTCCTGGGTTACAACCCCAATGAGACAATTTTCACCCTTTGCAGCCTGACTCACCTTAGGCATTACTTCATTGTCCTTTTCATCGTGCTCGCATCCCCAGATAATCAGTGGCACGCCCACTGCCGCAAGTATGGCCTTTACTGTTTTTACCGTATCTTCAGCGCTCTTATTGCCTTTATCAGGATGGATTCCTTCCAGTTTGAGACAAATCAAATCAGCCCCATACTGCTCCACGCATTTTTTCGCCCATTGAGCAGGGTTGTCAAGCACATCCGCATAAGGCTTTACTAAGGTCTCTGGCCAGTCCTCAGGCGGTACGTCGTAGACGTCCATGGCTATTACCGGTTTATGGCCGGGATTCCCCTCAAAATCCATAAAAGGAATGGATTTCGAGCCACCGATGGTGATTATCTTCTGTCGGGTACCGCCTTTATCCTTTGTGGCGCCGATGGTAATTTCATGAACGCCACCCGACCACTTATCTGCAACACTTGGTATTTCCATTACCTTTACTCCTATTCCATTTTTAAACCACAGGGTACACAGAGAACATTTACGTGTTCTTATTTATAAAAGACACGTTTAATTCTCATGAAAAATTTCCGTTATGTTAACCTCTAAACCATTTATGAGTTTTGATTTTACGGCACCTTCTCCTTCGGCAAAGCTGAAAATTTTATACCGATTATTTTCGAGACCATAAATCTGAACGGTCTTTTCTTCCGCAATTCGTTGATGACTGATGAAGGGTGTTGGCGTCACAACTGTTCTCCCATTTATAATCTCGGTAAGATCAAATTCAGAATAACTGTCTCTAGAAAAGCCAATACCTTCTATCATTTCCCTTCTTTCTTCCGTTACTAATGCACTTTTCATCGATGACTCCTTGCTGAAAAAATGTGCCACTATGCTTGAACAGCAGTATTCTTTTCGAGCAAACTTACCGGAAGGTGCTTTTGCAAAAACTTGCCAATTTTTATATAAAAATCATTTTCCCGCGAAATCTCAAAAACTGAAGCGCCACACGCTGCCGTGTCATAGACCTCCTGATCGAAGGGGAAAATCGATGATATTTCAATCCCTAATTCCTCCAATTTCTGCTGGAGATTTTCGTGAATGCCGTTTTTAGGCACCCGGTTAAGTATACATAACTTTTTTTTAATAGACACCGGAAGCGAATCAGCCAGTTTCAAAATCCGCTGTATGGTCAAAACACCAACCACCGTTGGCTCACTGACGATTAATAATAAATCTACATTGTTGGTAGTCCTTCGGGAGATGTG
>JAXMAC010000083.1:5249-15441 GCA_046350595.1 Candidatus Brocadiaceae bacterium
AGGGCAGAAAGGGTTGATTTCCCCGTTCCACCTTTTCCTGCAACCGCTATGTTAAATGCCATGTAGCATTACCATTAAATAAATGTAATTAAGTTATGAATTATTTGATCAAAACAACCCCCTTTGTCCCCCTTTTCTAAGGGGGATTTTTTCGGCAGGTAGCTTAATGACATTGCAGCAACTCTTCCGCTACTGAGGGAAATTTTTCAATATCTGTATGCGGTAAAAAGTTTGCCGACATATATTCTTCCATATATTTATTATTGCTCATGAGATCAAAATAGGTCATCTTCGATGCAACTGTCCTGGCAACTTCATAAGCGTCTTTTGAGAACAAAGACATTTTCGCGCCTATCACAGAGGTATTCCCCACAAATTGTACCTTTGAAACAGATACATCAGGAAGCATTCCGATGGTTATAGCGCTCCGTATATCCAGGTAATTGCCAAAACCGCCAGCCAGATAAAGCTGCTCAATGTCATTGACGCTCATGCCCATGGATTCCAGCAACGTGGAAATCGCCGAATAAATAGCAGCCTTGGACCGTATCAGATTCTGAATATCGGCCTGGGTAATAACAATATCCCTTTTTGTAGAAGTTTCACTTTTATCGACCAGGACAAATTCATACCCATTCTCTGTTTTTCTCAGACGGTCGGTCTCTATCCCTTTCTGGAAATTACCCGTCCTGTCAATAACACCGCTTCTTGTCAGATTGGCTAGGCAATCCAGAAGTCCCGAACCACATATTCCGCTGGGAGGCGCATCCCCGATTGTCTTACATAGAACATTGTAATTTTTTGTAATAGTAACCTTTTCAATTGCACCCTTTGCCGCACGCATTCCGCAGGAAATACCGCTGCCTTCAAAAGAAGGACCGGCAGATGCAGAACAACATACCATCCAATCCTTATTTCCCAATACTATCTCACCGTTTGTGCCAATATCGATAAGCAATGACAAGACATCCGCCTTGTCCAGCCGAATGGCAAGCACCCCGGAAGAAATATCACCGCCCACATAAGCGCCCACACATGGCAGCGAATAAAGCAACCCGTTGCTATTAATTTTTATCCCCACATCCTGCGCCCTTAGAGGAGGCACAAAACTCGCCGCAGGAAGGTACGGCTCTTTTCTGATATTCGCAGGATCTAAACCTACGAGAAAATGGGTCATCACTGTATTTCCTGCACACACCACAGCGCTAATATCATGGATACTAATATGGTTCCTCTTCATAAGGATAGAAATGAGGTGGTTTATGTCCTCAACCAGCACTTCCTGCATAAGCTCCATTGCATTATTTTGCGTAGCATAAATAATCCTCTGGATGTAATCATCACCGTATTTTATTTGCGAGTTGTAGGTGGCTTCGATATCGATCGTCTCTCCGCGTGAAAGATTCAGGAGATGCGCAACCACCGTGGTAGTCCCCACATCCACCGCAACGCCATAATTACTCGCGCTCACGTCTCCAGCCTGTATTTCAAGGATTTCAGATGACAAACCCCTGTATCCAAGCGTTGCCGTAACCTTCCAGTTACTATCCCTGAGAATACTGGGGAGCCGTTTTAAAACTGAAAAATTAGTCGTTAGTCTTTCTAACGGCACGTTCGTCTTAACCATGATTTCCTTACACAGTCGCTCGTAATCTGCCATACAGTCATCTAAACTGGGCGGCGGCAATTCAAGATATACTTTACTCACCAACGGCTCTTGCTTAAAGTGCCCCGCTTTCGATGTGGCTGCCGCCAGGGAACCCGAGAATTGTGGAAAATCACTGACGAGGATTTGGCTCTTATCAAGCTTTGATTCTTCGGGAATAATCACTTCCAGGTCGCCCAATACCTTTGTGCTACATGCAAGGACATACCCTTTTTGCGCTTCCGAAACGGAGATGTGCGTCGTGGGCATGCTTTCAATCATCCCGGAACCAAGAATCACCTTGCATTTACCGCAGGTGCCATCGCCGCCACACAAGGCATTAATAAACAAATCGCCTTTGTAAGCAGCGTCCAGGATGGTTTTGCCCTTTTCTATTTCTACCGAAACATCGACAGGAAAGAAGTGTACTTTATTGCGTGAGTTTTCCAAATTGATAGCCCGAAGTGAAAGTTCTCGAATAACCAGGATATTAAGCTTTCCATACCGTCTTCAGATATGAAGAAAGGCCTGACGCTTCCCGGGGGCCCACAAGGACTTCCCATCCAAGCGTCTCCTGGAGTTTTCCGGACATTACGGCTACCAGGCCGGGAATGATCAACTTCCTGTGCTTTACCTTAGTTTCAACCTTTGCATCTGACATAGCCTTCGCCACAACTTTATCGTTCAATTTATCGCCAGAATAGGCCGTTAGCACAGACGTTCCACCGGTGTCCACCGATAAAATGTAAGTAGGTACACGACTCGATTCAACCTCACCCTCAACGGTATAATACGTAAGGGAGAAGTTTGTAGTAAACAACACGGGAGAATCTTCCTTAACATCGCCCACTGCATATAATTTTGGCTCAACCTGAATTGGTTTTTGTGGATCAGTAAATATATTTGTGCGGGCTGTAAGCAATGGCATAATCGCCCATGGTTCACATGCATTTACGGCAACAATGCCCGCATACTTAAGCAAGTAGGTGGTAGCCAGTGAGATTTCCATAAACGGGTCTTCATCACATACAAAGGTAATCATGGGGAAGCCCAGCGCCCGGAAGTTTTTCTTCAGCGACAACCGCCGTACCTTAGTTAGCTTCTGGAGTACCTCTTTCGGATTATTACCGCTTACATCGAGAACAATTTCTTCAACACCTGCCTTTTTTGCACATTCAGCAAGGTCTACAAGTTCTTCAAGTGTTGGCGCTGTTATCGTCATAGGGCAATTTTTTTCCTTCGCCAAAGCTGCCATTTGGCCACACGTAGCGGCATGAGCGCCGTGTATCAAAGGTCTTTTATCAGCGCAATTCGCTAGCGCAGCCTTCATGTTATCCACAGATGAACTGCTGAGAATCATACTTAAATGCGAACCACTACTCACCTTCTTTGCAGCCTCAGCAAATTTTCCCGCATCGTTGCTTTTATCAATGACCGCAACCAGATCGATTTCAATCTCAGTACCGACACGGGAAATCTTCAAACTGTTAATCTGTTTTAAGCGGTCGCTAAAGGCTGTCTCGCTCAAATCATCCGTGATAGTAACAGCCACGCCCGTTGGATGATAAAACTTCTCTTCATGCCTGAACAATACATTTTCTTCACCAACTTCGACCTTTTTAGCGCCTGAACCGACAGTTACAAGTTTAATCGGAGGAGCAGACGCAGCCCCCAGAATCTTCTTTGCATCCTCACTCACATCAGGGCAATCAGAAAGATTCGCTTTTTTCTGGGCTAATTGCATTGCAAACGCCAGACACGTGGGCCGTCCACACTTTTTACAATTTGTTTTAGGAAGTAATTTGTAAATGTCCAGTCCAGTTAATGCCATTCTTTAAGATCCTTTCACAATAAAATAAAATTACGCCTTCAAATCATCGCCAGTCAGTATAATTTTATTGACCAATCCATACTTAAGCGCCTCTTCGGCAGACATCCAGAAATTTCTTTTCGTATCAGTCTCAACCTTCTCTATACCTTGCCCGGTTTCAAGAGAAATCAACCGGTTGATCTTCTCCCTGCATTTGAGTATTTCGTTTGCCTCAATCTGAATATCGGAAGCCGTTCCATGAATACCCGTCGAAGGTTGATGTATGAGAATACGCGCATTCGGCATGCTATACCTGTTTCCTCTTTGCGCCCCCAGGAGAATAATCACGGCAGCGCTCGCCACAACGCCAGTGCATATAGCTAGTATCTTCGGTTTGACAAAGCGCATCATATCATAAATTGCAAAACCAGCATCAGCATCTCCACCCGGAGAATTAATAAATACCTTGATATCGTCATTGTTCTCTGCCTCAAGGAGGATAAGCTGTGTCATGATCTGTTGTGCCATCTTTTTGTTCACTTCATCCGTTACCATAATGGTCCTGGTTTTTAACAATCGTGAGATCAAATCGCCCCCTGGCTGTTTTTCTTTTGTTTCGCTAGCACCTTCATCCTGGCTTCCGAAAACGTGCTTCTCTTCCTGAAGAGGGAAAGGCAAATCGCAAATCATGAATCCACTCCAAAATAAAAAATTTATTAAAAAAATTTGTTAGATCATCGGCGCCAACGTCAATACCGGGTGATTAACCTTCTGTAAATGATTAAGAACATCTTCCTCTGTCTGAGCGATGGTCTCGTCCGCTATTTTATCAATGAAATCATCCCCCAATCCGAGCACGCCGGCAGTCTCGACGAGCATTTCGCGCAATTCTTCTTTGAGCGCCTTTGGCATCCACACCACACGGGCCAATCCGCCATCCGCCGAAATGAACTTTCTGCTGCTGAGATAGTACTTACTATGCCCCATGAAACCCGGAGTTTGCAATCCACCGCCAACCGTACCGGCCAGGGTTGAGAATTTCATACCACAAGGGGTCATCTCGGTAAAATCACGATCCACAACCATGATACCATTGGTCATAGGAAGCATTGCAGAGATACACTCAAAACAACCACAGCTTGTCATGGGATCTGTCATGATGCTATACAAACTTACCTTCTCAAGCGACCTGTTTGAGTTATTCAGAATGAATGTGTTCGTCCCTTCCCACTGCCCAACCGATTCGTTAACGGTCTTACCCTTTTCAATTGGCTGATTTGGCCCTGTTGGATTAATTTCATAACCAGCCTTTCCGTCAAGCCAGCTCACGGAACCACATAACCCGGAACGTTCCGGAGTTACGATACAGACATGACTCGGAGCAAAACTCTGACAAAGCGTACAACTGTAAAAGAGGTTGACCGATTCGTCCTTCATACCCATTAAACGCGCATCACGCTCTGCATAGGCGGCGCGCACATCTTTCAGCAATCTCTCCACCTCATCACGTTTTGTATACAGAGTTACCTGTACCTTATCCACGATTGCGCCAAATTCGCCGTGAAACTTTGAGTGAATAATACTTCCGATGTGCTTCAGTCTGAAACCCGCCTTAAACGCCTCTTTGCTGATGCGATGACGGATAATATCCCTCTGCCCCATATGGAATAAGCCCTGAGCCTCGCCGAGGAAACGATGCATCTGCCGCTCAAAAATAGGTTCAAAGTCCGGCTGCATCTTTCGTCCGGCAACGTCCACCATAATCCCCAGTGAAACACCAGGACCAGGCGGTATTTCGTCTAATTCAGGACCAATAACCTGAATTTTCCCATCCTCGACTTCATCTACTTCTCTGGTACGCACATACTCAAAGGCCGACACACCGGGACCACCGATTTCTATCTGCATGTCCTCCCTTCGGATTCGCTCACCCTCAAAGGCAGGTCCGTAAGCCACCGGGATATCGAGCTTGTGAATCGAAATCTTCAAACCGCGCACCTCGATACACTTATCAACTATTTTATCAACCGGTACTCGGGAAACGACGTGTTCGTAGGTACAAACACCGGTAGGTAATATTTCCGGAATGTCAATATTCGTAATCGTCGGAAAGCCGTAATTGATTGCGCCAGCGGCATTCGCATACTGCTCATCGGTAACCGCCGTACCTAATGCCAGCACAAAGGCAAAGATACGATTCTTATTATACAGGAGATTCCTGCGGAAATCTCCGGCTGGTACATTTCCAAAAGAAAGCGCAGCCCTATTAGCAAAACCCAATGAATATACTGCAGCAGAGGTATCTTTGCCAAAGGGCACAAGGCGGGTATCCCAACCCATTTGCACGCCCTTTTCAGCCAACTGTTCAGCGAACGATACGCCGAAATTATGTGATTGCATAAATACATAGAGATTTTTCTGCTGGAGTTCCCTGGCAATTTTTACGGCAGAATCTGCGTCAGGGGCGCATCCTACAATGGCAGCAAATCCAGGCGCTGTGCCATCAACGAATTCAATACCGCGCTCACGCATGATAATATCATCGGCAGCGCCCAACCATATTCCATCAACCGGGTGAGGCCCAATTAAATATTTACAGGCCTCGAAAATTTCCTCTGCAAAGAGCGTTGCCATACCTGCATCCAGCGTGTGTCCAAGGTAAGGCACCCAGTGTTTTTCTGCAGGCAATGGAGGTAACATACTCCTTGCAATACCCATGACATATTCGCAGTCTTCAAGCGTCTTTACAGGGATGCCCGTCATGGAATAGATAATAGGCAAATAATACGCTGTATTGGGAAATTCCACTTTACAACTGCGCCCTTTTTGCGCAATTGCGTCTTGCAATTTTTTATCGGCTTTATCTATGATTTGATAGGTGCCACGTATCGCAGCGGAACAGATAATCTTTGACATAAGAAATACCCCTTTAAATCTCTTCTATTTAATGATGTGCTGGCTTACACTCCCTTTCCAGCGCCCTTCTTTCAGCCATGTCGTAAAGCTTTCTCTCCTTCTTCACATTTATGCCAAGTGCGTCTCTCTTCTTCTCAATGTGATCCATCAGCATCTTGCCTATCTTCTTTAAATCCTTTTCAAAATCCCACCTGGCGCCAAGCTCCTCTTCCATGTCTTTAGTCAATAACCTTTGCATGTCAGGCGCGCCAGCCACAGGTGAATTCATACCGAAGACCGTATAAATGCCGGAAGCCACAAGGAATTGACCAATGGCGATTGCCTTTTCACTCATCCATTCCAGACATGCGCCGGCAACGGGCAAATCGCTTATATCATTCCCTAGGCCGCCTTCTTTCACCATTTCACTAACAGCTATAAGAATACGACTGTTATCCACACAGGCGCCGGAATGTAAAACTGGCGGTATACCCACTGCCTCACACACCTCTTTAAGCCCTGCGCCGCATGCATCTTTCATCTCAGGAATCAACAACCCGCCTGACGCACATTGTCCCGCGGCACAACCTGTCGCTACAACTAAAAAGTTATTGGCTATCAACTCTTTTGCCATGTCTACATACGATGGTTCACATACGCCCGCCTTAGGACTCGTACAACCGGCAATGCCTACGACGCCGCGGATTCTTCCATTAATAATATTGTCATTGAGAGGCCTGTAACTAGCACGATATTTACCACCTAACATATACTTGATAGTCTCATGGCTAAAACCGGCAACAAGGTTAGGATCCGCAGCGCTTGGTATAAACACCTTGGCATTATCACGGTTTTTATAATTTTCTATGGCCATCATGATAATTTTCCTGGCTGAATCAAGGGCATGTTCTTCTTCAAACTCCACATGCTCTGCGCCAAAAATCTTTGCTTTTGATAGCGTCGTAATCAGTTTCGTATGGAATTGTTTCGCCGCATCGGCTAACGACTGCATTACACACTGTATATCAACAACCATTGCTTCAACAGCGCCTGTTGCAATTGCAGACTCTTGTATCGTCATATGTCCTGCCATAGGAATGCCGTGCCGTACAAGGAGTTCGTTTGCAGTACAGCAAAGGCCAGCAATGACAACACCTTTCGCCCCCACGGCTTTTGCAGCCTTTTCAACTTCCGGGTCGTTGGCAGAGAGCACAATAGCCTCGGCAAGCTGAGGTTCGTGACCATGAACAATGATGTTCACATGATCTTTTTTGATAACCCCTAAATTTGACCTTCCCTGCGTTGGCTTTGGAGTGCCAAACATGATATCCTGCAATTCAGTGGCTATCATACTACCGCCCCAACCGTCAGCCAATGACACGCGCATGGCCTGTTTTGTAAGATTCCGGTAATCCTGGTCGCCACCCATGCCTGTCCTGTGCATGCTCTCCGTAACCTCACGATCGATTGCCCTTGGCGCTATGCCTAGTTTTTCCCATATCTTCTGACGAGCCTCTGGCGCCCTCTTCAAAAAGAGCAACGTCCCATACGGTTTCCCAAACTCCATCAGCGCCATCTCTCCAACCTCTTCAGCAATCTCGTTAATTTTGCGATCCTTCGTCTTTACCCCAAAACATTCAGCAACCATCATGAGCTTCTCTACATCTTTAATTCTATAGCCAGGAGCTTCACCCCGCGCCGTAGAAACTAAAAGATGCGCAGCCGCACGCGCATGGTCAGAATGACAGGCAGTACCTGCGCCGCACATGCGGAGATAATGACGCGCCGCAAAAGTATTTGCATCTGCGCCGCAAACACCCTTCTTCGGACCTTTGCCAAATGGATCTATATTACAAGGACCATAATTACAATGACGGCAGCACAACGCAAGACTGCCATAACCGCACTGCGGGAGCTGCGCCTGGTACCTGTCATACATTGTTTCAACCTTCATCTCTTTCATTCTATCGAGCATGATATGGTCTACTGATTTTTGTTTTTCTTCCATAATTATTTCCTCCATTTCACGGTTGACAAATACCCGCCTAATCAACAAACTTTATCCATATTCTTTAAGCGTCGCATTTATTACCATTTTTTTAAAGAGTTTTTGGAACGATAAATTATAATTATTAATGAATTGAAATCAAGCAAAAACACAAACTTTTACTTCTCCTGGATGCATTCTTCAAGCCTCTTCTTTATCTCTCTGACCTCGGAAAGCAATTGGGTATTTTCTGAAAATGCCGCATTTCCCACAATATCAGACTCAAATATTTTATTATTTAAGGAAATAAAACCGAGTACGGGTATACCATTCAAACCCTTCTCTATTAACTCCTTGTGTTCCGGTGAAGACACTTTATTACCCACAGCATAAAGCGCTTTAAGTCCAATATCATCCGCCAGCTTTTTTACCTGAAACGCCGTTTGAATACTCTTTGAACCAGGCTCTACAATCACAATCAGTGCATTGACCGATTTCACTGTAGCGCGCCCAAGGTGTTCAACCCCCGCTTCCATATCAACAATAACTACTTCATCCCTGTGCACGATTAAATGACTGAGCAGCGTCCTTAGAAATGCGCTCTCCGGACATGCACACCCGCCGCCACCCCGCTTTATAGCTCCTAATACCATTAGTTTTATACCATCATGTTCCAGCGAGAGCTTTTCAGGCAGGTCAGAAACGGTAGGATTTAATTGAAAAAATTTTCCATACTCCTCGGATGTTGATCCCGTACGTTCTTTTATTAAATCCTTCATCTGACTGATAGGCACAATACCGGATATGTTTTTTATACCCATAGTCACCGCCAAATTAGATACAGGGTCTGCATCAATAGCTATCACCTTCTTTCCATTCTCAGTGAAAACCTTTGCCAACGTGGCTACAAAGGTCGTCTTCCCAACACCACCTTTACCCGACACAGCTATCTTCATAAATTTTGTTTTTCTATCTCCCTTGTTTAATCTTTACATATTTGTAATTATTATTTTTTACTAATTAATATATTTAAAATAGTAGCAAATGTACAAACAATAGCCAAGAAATTTTTGAAATTGGAGCGGTAAACGCGCGTTCAAGTTTTGATCAATCCCCGCAAAACACTCAAATTCACCGCATCCATATTATTTTCTTTGGGGGTTTCGATGACTTTTGGTATATGATAAAATCTGTTCATTAGATATCGAAACGGTTCTAAGCCCAATTTGCCTTTTCCGATATGTTCGTGACGGTCGAGATGACTTCCCAGGTCTCCCTTTGAATCATTCAAATGAAGAGCACAGAGGGCATTAAGTCCCACCATACGGTCCAATTCTCCCATGGTTGATTCAATACCACACAACGTCCTTATATCATATCCGGCGGCAAAGGCATGGCAGGTATCAAAGCAAATTCCCAGACTTGTAGCGCCTACGCCATCAATAATCTGTCTTAAATGTTCAAACCGGCTACCAACACTCGAACCCTGGCCGGCGGTATTTTCCAGCGCGATTTGTACAGGTAAATTTTTTGTTTCACGCACGACATCCTTCAGCGCTTCAACGATTTTTTTTATACCATCCCGCTCGCCAAGCGCCTTTGCTGACCCGGGATGGAGAACGGTAAACATGAGACCCAGTTCGCTACATCGCTCTATTTCATAAATCAAGGCGGTTACTGAACGTTTCCATAATTCATCATCATTGCTCGCAAGATTTATCAGATAAGCCGTATGAGAAAAGGCCACTTTAACATCCGAGCCTTTAAACCCATCAATAAAGAGAGCCTTTTCATCGTTAACAATGGCCTTTTCCTTCCACTGCCTCTGGTTTTTTGTAAAAATCTGAAAGGTATC
>JAXMAC010000084.1:0-15426 GCA_046350595.1 Candidatus Brocadiaceae bacterium
GTTATTTCCACAAACTCCTGTCCAAATTTCTGTACTGGATTGCTTCCGATATATGCTCTATTTTTATAACATCGCTCTCATCAAGGTCGGCAATGGTGCGTGCCACCTTGAGGACTTTGCTATGGCCACGCGCGGAAAGCCCCAGTTCCATCATGGCCTGATGAAAGAAAGCTTCCGCAGGTTTGTCCAGCGCGCAGTACTTTTTCATGTGCTTTGAGGACATCAATGCATTTACCATGACTCCCTGCCCATCGCTATGAACTGTGGACTGTCCTTTAAATCGTTCTTTCTGCATCGCACGGGCTACCGTGACTTTTTTCCTCATTTCCTCAGAAGATTGTACTTCCTTATTTGCCATAAGTTCATGGTATTTTACCGCAGGTACTTCTAAATGGATGTCTATTCTGTCGAGTAACGGACCTGAAACCTTTGACATATAATTTTGGATTTGATGGGGTGTGCAGTGGCATTCCCGCTGTTTGTCAGTAAAATAGCCACATGGACAGGGATTCATCGCGCAAATAAACATGAAATTGGCTGGATAGGTAATAGAGGTCAATGCCCGTGAGATGGTTACGCTGCCCGTTTCCAGCGGTTGACGAAGGACTTCTAGCGTCTTACGGTCGAATTCCGGCAGTTCATCGAGGAAGAGGACGCCATTATGCGACAGGCTGATCTCGCCGGGTCTTGGAAATGAACCGCCGCCAATTAAACCGGCAGTGCTGATCGTATGATGGGGGGAACGGAAGGGTCTTGTTGCAATCAACGACTGTTTTGCATTGAGGAGTCCCATAACGCTGTATACCTTGGTCGTTCCCAGCGCCTCTTCCAGGGTAAGGAATGGCATAATCGTGGGGATGCGCTGCGCCAGCATAGTCTTGCCGGAACCTGGCGGTCCCACCATGATAACATTGTGGTTTCCCGCAACGGCGACGGTGAGCGCCCTTTTGACGTGTTCCTGACCTTTTACATCTGCATAATCCACGTCATAGTCAGAAAGTTCTTTGAATATCTCATTGAGTTCTATTTTACGCGGCCTTGAAGGAACAGACCCGGTGAGAATTCCTACCGTATCAGCCAGGGTTTCGACGGGAATGACGTCAATCCCATCAACAACGGCGGCCTCTGCGGCATTTTCTGAAGGAAGCAGGAACTTTTTTATCCCCATTTCTTTGCACTTAAATGCCATCGATAAACATCCCTTCACCGGACGCAACTTGCCATCTAAAGATAGCTCACCAACGATGGCACAGGTCTGAATGTCCGGGATGTTTATCTGTTCTGCCGCTATCAGTATCCCGATTGCTATCGGCAATTCAAAGACAGGCCCTTCTTTCTTGCGGTCTGCCGGCGCAAGATTTATCGTTATATTTTTACTCGGAAACCGGTAGCCACTGTTCTGGATTGCCGCCTTTACCCTGTCACGGCTCTCCTTGACTGCCGTATCCGGCAATCCCACGATGACCACATACGGCATATCGCCGCCGGCAATATACACCTCAATATCCAGTAAATATGCCTCAATTCCAAAGACAGCAACGCTTTTGACTTTTGCAAGCATAAGTTGAGATGCTTCTTCCTCATCTTCGTTCAGGGTTTTGGGTTTACCAGCGCTCCGTTACACCTATTTACTTCCTGCCAATACAATCTTGTTCAATGCCTTCAGGAGTGCGTCCATATCTATGCCGCTCATCCCTGCCGTTTTTTCAATGCTAAAACCACCGCCACAACAGGAATCAACTTTATAGTTACTAAACACCGTAACTGTCTTTGGGTGTTTTTTTATGACGTCATTAATAATCATATCCTTTGTAATAACCGGCTTCTGCTCCATTTTTACCTCCAAAATTATTTTTATCGTGCCTTTAAAAATATTGCGTTGAATATAGTGGCTATCATATCGTATAGTATAAATAAAATGCAATGTATTTTTACGAAAGCGCCCTGCAAAAACTACTTTTTAAACAGCGATTGGGAATGAGTTTACGTTGATTTGAAATTTTGAAATACGCATCTCATTTTTGAAATATAAAAAGATCATAAATTTTGTTTAACATTTTTGTTTATTCTGATAAGAGCCATAATTTTCAATAGTTATATCCAAAAATTAATAATCTCTATAATTTGGAACAGTAGTTGTGTGAGTTATAAGATTGGCATAAAAGTTTAAAATTTACTTTCACATGAGCAATGAGTTTATTGTTGGTTAGAGTATCACATTATTGTTAGAAGGAGAGGTACTAAGCACATGAGTGTCATGAAAAACACAATTAAGACATTCCATCCCGCATATTTTGCTATGGTGATGTCCACCGGTATTATTTCAATCGCATCGAGCCTGTTAGGTTTTAAAGGAATTGGATATGGGCTTTTCTATCTTAACATAGTAGCCTATGCAATTATTCTTACCTTACAACTATGCCGGGTGAAGATGTTCTGGAGTAATCTTTACAGTGATCTTTCCAACCCAAAACTAAGCCTCGTATTTTTTACCACGGTTGCTGCCACCAATGTGCTTGGCGCTCAATTTGCGACCGTTGCAGACCTCCCGTCCGTCGCCAAGATATTCTGGTATTTCGGTATCTTTCTCTGGACGATTGTTTCGCTTTCCACGTTCAATATACTCTTCATTAAGTGTGACCAGAGAATTGAAATGGTAATGCACGGCGGCTGGCTGATTGCAACGGTAGGAACTCAATCTGTTGCCGTACTGGGAGCAATCCTTGCGCCGAAATTTGCCGACGGCGGCAGCTTTGTTATGTTCTCATCCTTTGTATGGTGGATGATTGGTTCATTCCTTTACATGGTTTTGATCACCCTCATAATGTATCGTCTGGTATTCTTTAAGTTGTCTCCGGATGCCCTTGTGCCGCCTTACTGGATTAATATGGGCGCCCTTGCGATAACGACCCTGGCCGGTTCGGTTATCTGTCTGAACGTACCCAAAGTCAGTGGACCTTATGCAGACCTCCTTGGTTTCACCAAAGGGTTGACCCTCTTCTTCTGGTCATTTGGAACCTGGTGGATACCTTTTTTAATCGTTATTGGAATCTGGAAATACGTCTATCATAAGACGCCTTTTAAATACTCCCCGCTTTATTGGGGTATGGTATTCCCTCTGGGAATGTATACGGCATGCACCTACAGACTTTCCCAGGCAATACAGCTTCCCTTTGTCGCTAATATTTCAAAGTACTTCATCTATGTAGCATACATTGCGTGGACCTTTATATTTATTAATATGTTACGTTCGATGTTAAAGGCAATAAGCGCCAGACAACTTACACCGGCTGCTTCGGCAACTTCCATAAAGGATGAGAAGGTTGTTCAACCACAAATAACAACCGTTGCCAAAGGATAAAAAAATATTGGCAATAAGTCATGGGATTGTCCCATGACTTATTGCCTTAGTTATTTGAGTAATATCTTTTGAATCGCATATACCCGGAACGAATCGTTTTTAGTTAATTCGTCCTTTCCCCCATATCTTAATAATCACAGGTATTTCAAACGGTATATAATTTTTTAAATTTCAGATACGGTAAAAGTTATAGCTTGAAAATTTAGTAAATATAAATTATTTATATATATTAATATTTATTTGCCTGTGGTAAAATATCTACGTTTTTATTAAGGTATCATTAACCAGGAAAGGAGGAAATGTATGTCTGAAGTACAAAATGGCAGTACAGGAAATCAGGAATATGCCATACCGGTTATTGAAATCGATGCGTATGCGCCCGCAAAGATGGCAGACAGGGTAGGACTGGTTGGCATATCGAAGTCGCAGTTGAGTACCCTCACCACCTTTGCACTGAGTATTCTTGCCGGCGTCTTCATAGCGTTGGGCGCCCAGCTTTCCATGCTTGTGACACACACAGCAACCTCGAATTACGGCTTAAACCAACTGGTGGGTGGAGCCGCCTTTACGCTTGCGCTGATTTTAATCGTCATTGCCGGCGCAGAGCTTTTCACCGGTAACTGTCTTATTGCAATGTCCTTTATGGCAAGAAAAATTACCGGAAGAGACCTCGCCAGAAATCTGGTGCTTGCTTTTATAGGAAACTTTATCGGCGCATTAACCCTTGTTCTCTGGATATATAACTCAAACCAATGGACATTTAACAATTATCTCCTTGGCGCAAAAATTGTTCTTACGGCCAATGAAAAAGTAAACCTCTCCTTTGGCGTCGCTTTTTCCCGTGGGGTACTCTGTAACGCCCTGGTATGTCTGGGTATCTGGTTGTGTTACAGCGGCAGGAGTAATATGGATAAAATATTATCACTTCTCTGGCCAATATCCTGCCTTATTGCATGTGGATTTGAGCACTGCGTGGTTAATATGTGGCTCATCCCCATGGGGCTTGTCCTGAAAGGCAACAGCTCGGTGCTTGCAGCTATGGAGAAAGTGCATGGAGGGCCGGTAGACCTTTCGCATCTCACCTTCTTTAAAGGATTTTTGATCGATAATCTGTTCCCCGTTGTTCTCGGCAACCTGTTTGGTGGTATTGTTCTCGTTGCCGGTGTGTACTGGTTTATCTACTTACGTCCATCAAAGAAACTATAAGGAGGCTACGGAGATGCCAGACAAAAACACTACAAAACCTATCAAGATTGTTGATATTGATGCCTATTCACCACCCCAAATTGCCGACCGTATTGACAAGGTGGCTACGGTAAAGGCGCGATTAAGTTTTGCACAAACGTTCGTCCTTGGTATTTTAGCCGGGGTTTATATTGGCATCGGCGCACAATTCGCCACGCTCGTCATTAGCGATTCCACCCTGCACTTTGGTCTTACTTCGGTCATTGGCGGCATTGTATTCTCCCTCGGACTTATGCTCGTTGTCATTGGCGGGGCGGAACTCTTTACCGGTAACTGCCTGATTATCATGGGGTATGTTGGCAAGCGGATTACGACACGGGAAATGTTCAATAACTGGACGGTTTCTTTCCTGGGAAACTTTGTGGGGAGCCTTACTATGGTCTGCTGGATGTATAAAACGCACCAGTTTGAATTCTTTCATCACTTGGTAGGCGGAAAAGCGCTCCTCATTGCAAATACCAAGGTCAACCTTCCCTTTACGGCCGCCCTCGCACGAGGTGTCCTTTGCAACTCGATGGTATGCCTTGCCGTATGGTTATGTTTTAGCGGCAGGAGCGCGGCAGACAAGATACTTTCGATTATCTTCCCCATCGGCGGTTTCGTTGCCAGCGGGTTTGAACACTGCGTTGCAAACATGTATTTTATTCCTATGGGTATTGTGTTAAAGAAAAATCCCGAAGTTGTTGCAGCCGCTGAAAAAATGTCAGGAAAAGCTTTAGACCTTTCACAACTTAACTGGAAGGGTTTTTTTGTAAATAACCTGTTCCCGGTAACCCTTGGAAACATTGTGGGTGGGGTCATACTGGTCGGTATCGTCTTCTGGTTCGTTTATCTGCGGCCGCATATCAGTTTTTCTCTCAACGTAAAGCAAGATTTTTTCCGCGAAAATAAGTAGGTTATTCTCGTACCCTTCACCGCAGAAGTCGCAGAATTTTCGTGACTTCTGCGGTGAATTTCTTGAAAATTACCCACCATCTCAATAATTCACTTGAAAAAATCCTGGTATAGTATTACCCTGTAAAAACTTCTTTTTTTTGTAATCAGGATGAGAGAATAAAAAATATATGTATACAAAAAATTTGGTGACGATGTGATCCTCCGGATATTGCTCATTACTGGATTTCTTGCACTTCTTGCATCGGCCATATCGTATTTTTATGCCAGAGTAAAACCTTTTTCAATGACACTCCTCGTATTTTATGTCTGCAACGGACTGCTTTCTTCCTCCTTCTTTTACACTACGCATGTAATATTCTTTTACATCATTATGACATTTTTTATCGCCTTCCCTGTCATGTGTCTCATAATCTTTGCTTTGGATACACATTACGCCTTGTTTTGTACCGATGCCTCTTTTCTCGTTGTTTTTGTCTGGCTCTTTATATGCTTATTTTTTCTCATAAACCTTATTGCTTTTGTCATGAGAATATTTCATGTCTGAAATTGAAAAGAAGATATTCATAAGCGCCGGTGATTCATCGGGCGATATCCATGGCGCCAATCTTATGCGTTGCCTGATCGGGAAAAACCCCGATATAAAATTTTACGGACTCGGAAAAGAAAACATGGTTCAGGCGGGTTTACAGGGTCTCCACGACATGTCAAAAAAATCCCTCATGTGGCTTCATGTCTTAACAGAACTCTCGACCTTTATACAAATGAAAAGGGATTGTGTTCGCTTTTTTAAAGAAGAAAGGCCATACGCAGTCATCCTCATTGATTACTGTGGGTTTAATTTGCACCTTGCCAGGGCTGCCAAAAGACTCAAAATACCTGTTATTTATTATATCTGTCCACAACTCTGGGCGCATGGTTCCTGGCGTATAAAAAAGATGAAAAAATGGGTCGATAAACTCCTGGTTATCTATCCCTTTGAAAAACCCTTTTATGAGAACGCCGGTATTCCCGTCACGTATGTGGGACACCCGCTTTTCGACGAAATACATCAGGAGGGCTGTAATAACAAAATCGTTGAAGAGCTAAAAGAACACGGTGGAAAGACCATCGTTTCTCTCTTGCCAGGGAGCCGTAAACAGGAAATTGTGCGTTTACTTCCCCTGTTCCTCAAGGCATCAGTACAGATATATCAAAAGATACCTTCTGCGCGCTTCCTCATTTCCTGCAGTAATGAGCATTATTATGAACTCATACACGACATTACAAAAGAATTTACGATTCCTTATAAGATTGTTAAGGGAAATATTCACGAACTCATTAACGCATCGAATCTGTGTATAGCAAGCGCGGGCACCGTTACCTTACAGCTTGCTTATTATCTTAAACCCATGATTATTGTTTATAAGATATCGCCCTTTGGCTATTTTATAGCTAAACCGTTCCTTGTTACTCCGTACATCGGGCTTGTAAACAAACTCGCCAACAAGATGGTCGCCCCCGAGATACTCATGTTCAGGAAAAATATTTCCTGGCTCGTCAATCAGGCAACCCAATTACTCGTCAACGAACAAAAACGACAAACCTGTATTCAGGAGTTAACCGCTCTCATTAAAACTATTGGACAAACCGGGGCGTCAGAACACGCGGCGGATGAGATTTTAAACTTGCTCGGTTCAAAAGGCGATCAAGCAAACAAAACCCGGCATAACACGAGTGATGCCGGGTAAGATACAAACCAGTTTCTGAAGTCTTTGTCTCAATAATCCACTCATTACATGTTATTCTGAGAAGAACCAAAATGATCGCATATTCTTTTCTACGATTTAAACCAAACAAATTCCTTGAAACCAAACTTGAAAACGGCTAAACTATTTTAAGGTAATTTATGCAAAATATTCAGAAATTCGATTGAGCAAATACCCTTGTACTCTTACATATTCAAGAGTACGAAATTCTGGAAACTTTTATACAAAAAGGTTTGTTAAATTTAATAAATAAATTAATCCCTTTCAAGGAGACTTAAAAGATGTCAGACTTTTTTTCAAATAAGGAAGTTGGGGAAAAACATAAGGCGGTAATTTCTTCAACGCGTTGTCCAAACTGTAATGGAGAAGCCATATCTGTGTTTATAAAGGCAATGAAGGGACCTTTGATGGTCAGGTGTTTTAGCTGCGGTTATAGTGATGTGCTTATGTGGATTGAAAAACAGGTAATCGACGTTTTAAAAAATGTAAAGGTATTTAATCAAATCTGGAAAGAGGGCAAATCAATTGAAATAACCCTCAATTAGATATTTTCACCGCCATTTTAAATTATTATCTTCTCTAGAGAATAGTGAAGATTATCAGGAGACAATAAATAAATCAATTAATGAAGGGGAAAATATTTAATATTTTATAACTGAAAATACATCATATTTACTTAATGCCTTACTTCCATTAAGAAAAGCTAATTCAATTAAAAAAGCACATCCCACGATGTTCCCCCCAAGGGATTCAACCATTTTACAACATGCACCCATTGTACCACCGGTCGCCAGCAGGTCATCTACCATGAGTACGTTCTGCCCTTTCTTTATGGCATCATTATGTATTTCCAGCGTGTCCGTGCCATATTCAAGGGCATAACTCATGGTCATCTTTTTGTAAGGAAGTTTACCAGGTTTTCTAACAGGCACAAAACCAGCTCCTAAATTAAATGCGACCACCGGGGCGAGAATAAAACCACGGGCCTCCGCACCAACGACTACATCGACTTTTTTATATTTATAATGGTCGGAAATGATCTCAACTGCCTTTCTCAGCCCTTTTTGGTCCTGCAATAACGGCGTAATATCCTTAAAAATAATACCTTTTTTAGGAAAATCAGGTACATCACGAATGAGTTTTTTTAAGTCGTCCATAAGTCTCTTATTTCTCCCCGGTTAAAATAAAATGCAGTTTTTTAATTGTTTCCTTTTCTATTTGTCTTACGCGTTCACGGCTTAAATTCATTAATTTGCCAATTTCTTCTAATGTCATGGGATTGCCATCGATCAGACCATAACGTAACTTCAGTACCATGGCCTCTCTTTTATCAATGATATCAAGGAATTTTTGCAACGCCTCCCGTTCATAGGCTTCTTCGAGTTCATCTTCAGGAGTAAGTGTTTTTTCATCCGGCAGGACGCCACTCAATGCCCATACCAGGTCTGAACCGGTAACACCGATTGTATCAAGGGATTCCGTTGAATTTATCGCTCGTTTAATAGATTCTACCTTTTTTGCGGTAATATCCATTTCTTCTGCGATTTCATTGAGGCTTGGCTGTCGTTCCAGTTTATCGAAAAGGTCTGAAGATGTGGATTTCAGTCTTGATATCTTTTCAACCATGTGGGAAGGAATACGAACCGTTTTTACCTTATTTGTAAAAGACCTGCGGATTGCCTGTTTTATCCACCACGTAGCATAGGTGCTGAATTTATTTCCTGCAGCGGGGTCAAATCCATGAACTGCGCGAATTAAACCGATGTTTCCTTCCTCGATTAAATCGAGGAAGGAAAGCCCCCGGTTTATATATTTTTTTGCGATGCTGACAACCAACCGCAAATTTGAACGTATAAGTTTATCCCGCGCCTGTGGGTCTCCTTCTGACGCTCTTTTTGTTATTTCCTTTTCTTCTTCAGGAGATAACAAAGGAATCTTGTTAATTTCCTTTAAGTACGTTTGTAAAGCAGAATCCGTACAGGTAGCTCCTTTACTCTGGTAAAATTGTAATTAAGCGGAAATACTCTATCCCTGCTTTGGCGAATCCATAGAATCACAACCACCGTGCTTTTCAGATTCAGCGTTTAAAGATGGGGTATCTCCCCTGGTCTCTCCCCCAGGTACATTTTTTAAACTGAGACCAATCTTTCTTGCTTCCGGTTCGATACGAATAACACGGACATCCAACTCATCACCGATATTAACGATATCTGCCGGATTGCTGACTTTCCTGTCAGAAAATTCTGAAATATGCAACAAACCCTCAATCCCTTTGCCAAGCTCAAGGAAAGCTCCGAAATTAGCGAGCTTGGTAACCTTACCCTTAACAATATCACCAACCTTATATCTATCTGGAATTTCTTTTGTCCATGGATCGTCATAAAGCTGTTTCAGCCCCAGGGCAACCCTCTTTTTCTCGCGATCAACGGAAAGCACAATGGCCTCTATTTTATCGCCCTTCTTTACAATTTCAGACGGATGTCCGACCTTTTTCGCCCAGGACATATCGGATATATGGAGCAAACCATCCACACCCTCTTCGATCTCGATAAATGCGCCATAATTCGTGAGGTTACGTACACGGCCTTTTATCTTTGTCCCCGCGGGATATTTCTCCTCAATTATCGTCCACGGATTAACTTCTGTCTGCTTCATACTGAGGGATATTTCCTCTTTTTCCTTATCTATCTTAAGGATGATAACCTCAACCATATCTCCAATAGCCACCATTTCTGATGGGTGGTTAATACGGCGTGTCCATGACATCTCTGATATGTGTACAAGACCTTCAATACCCGTTTCCAGTTTCACAAAAGCGCCATAGGACATAATATTAACGACCTGCCCCTTCACCCTTGTCCCAACTGGATATTTTTCTTCAATATGCATCCAGGGGTTTTCTGACTTTTGCTTGAGTCCCAGAGCAACCTTTTCCTTTTCCCTGTCGATATCGAGAATCTTTACGTCAACTTCGTCATCAATAGCAAGCAACTCTGAAGGATGGCTGATTCTTCCCCAGCTCATATCGGTAATGTGCAAGAGCCCGTCCAATCCACCGAGGTCTATAAACGCGCCAAAGTCTGCGATATTCTTCACAATACCCTTTCTGGTCTGGCCTACCTGGATTTCAGACAGCAATTCCTTCTTCTTCTTTTCGCGATCTTCTTCAATAAGCTTTCTTCTGGAAACGACAATATTTTGACGAGACTCATCTATCTTGAGTATTCGGCAAGTAACCTCTTTGCCGATATATTGCGAAATATCTCCAGGCGGTTTTACATCAATCTGGGAAGCCGGTAAGAATATCGGCACGCCCATATCCACAAGGAGTCCGCCTTTAATCTTACGAGTAACACGCCCAGTGATGACATCGCCTTCTTTATATTTTTGAATAACCCGTTCCCAGCCACGGATACGGTCTGCTTTTCGTTTTGATAGTTTTATGAGGCCGGAATCATCTTCTATCGCTTCTAATAAAACCTCTACATCTTCACCAATAACTATTTCGGAAGGATCGTCAAATTCAGACATGGGGACCATACCTTCAGATTTATATCCGCAATCGACAACAACATTATCACCGACGGAGTTGAGAACACGTCCCTTCAGGATTGAACCCACTTCAAAGCTCCTGATGGAAGTGTAATAAGAAGATTCCATCTCCTGCCGGACACTATCCCCGCCCATAATATCGGCAACTTCTCTTTCAACTTCGTCTAAATTTACATTGTATTCCTTTAAAATATCACGATCCATAATTTAATATATTCTCCGAAATAAATTAAAAACTCTCTTAAAAAAAGTTTATCGAAATAAAATACCCTGGTATTCTTTTCCCTATTTCTTTAAAACAGGTTCAATTTCCCTCAGTATTATGGTAAATACCTCATCAATAGTCAATTTTGTCGTATCCAAATATATTGCGTCATCCGCCTTGGTCAAGGGCGAATTGGTTCTTGTCGTATCGCGTCTGTCGCGGGATTCTATATCGCGGGCGACGTCATCAAGGGAAATTTTACTCTCCGAAGGTTTAAACTCTATATATCTCCTCTTGGCGCGCTCTTCGATATTTGCATCTAAAAAAAATTTCTTCTCTGCGCGCGGGAAAACCACGGTTCCCATATCCCTGCCTTCGGCGACTACATGCGCATCAGAAGCAAGCCTTTGTTGAAGTTCTACCATGCGGCACCGGACATTGCGGGTATTCGAGATGTAATGAACATTATTCGTAACTGAAGGCAGGCGAATTTCTTTCGTGACATCCGCCCCATCCACAAATACGAACAACCCGTCTTCGCTCGATTGAAAATCAATGGTTGTTTGATCCATAAGCCGGCACAGGGCATTCTCATCTTCCAGATTAACACCCTTTTGCATTGCTCTCCAGGTAAGCGCACGATACATTGCGCCAGTATCAAGATATTTAAAGCCGAGCCGTTTTGCCAACATCTTTGCAATCGTACTCTTCCCTGAACCAGCAGGACCATCTATCGCTATTACCAAATGAGAAACTCTCCTATAATTCCCTCGTATAATAGCGCAACAAACAAAATATTTAACAAAAAATTTAAATATACTCTATGATACCCATTATTGCAAGTTTTTTTTGTTCTAACTTGCGCCGCTCCGTTTCCGTACCCACCATTCCAGAGAAACGATTGCCAGCACTATCATAAATACATAGCCATTATCCCACAGAGAAATTTGCCGTTTACCCACAAGTTTTGTAACCGGAGGATTTTCGAGGGAAAATTTTTCTTCGATATCTTTTACGGGGAGTTCAAAATATTTTCCTCCCGAAATCCCGGCGAGTTTTGTCAGGGTGTCTCTCTGGAGAGAAGGGTCTTTAAATTCCTTGTTTTCTATGGCAATATTAAAGACATTGTAATCCTGTCCAATCTCATCATTCCCCTTCTTTGCAACAACTTTGATAATATAGTAGCCTTCGATATCATGTTTCATGGTAAACCGGTACTGGCCATTATTATCTGTTGTGGCATTCTCAAAAAAAATACTTTTCCCGGAGAATTCGTTCGTAATGTCTATGTCTAATTGAACGCCTTCCAGAGGCTGATAATTTCTCCCTGACGCATCGACCTTGATTTGCAATTCTTCGCCAGGCAAAAAAGTTTCTTTATTTACTGATATGTGGATAGGGTTCAACGAAGGGTCTTTGATGAGCCACTTTATGGCATTCTGCCAGAATTTTATATAATGCCTGTTGCTCCCCCCTTTTGCGATGGAAAGGAAATTCCATCGCCACAGGGAATCAGTTGCAATGGCCATACACCGTCCATTTCCCACATCCCGCACGGTAATGAGAGGTGGATTCCCTTTTGTTGGATAAAGAGCCAGAGATATTGCATCCGCCTTGAGTTGGGCAATTACATTACATCCATCCAGTTCGGGAAGATCTTTCCAGATCGCATTATTTCTCTCGTTATCTTCGTCAAGCATGGTTATGGGGTGTTTCATTCCGACATTGGTGAGTACGGCCTTTAATCGGGATGTATCAATTGCATCCTTTTCGGAAAGAAGATTTACAGGGAGAATGTCCTCGATAGCCGTACCGTCATACCCACCCTGTGAAAATGAAATATCACCGCCAACCATGATAAAGCCACCGCCTTGCTCCGTTACGAATTTCTTGAGATTCGTCAAATAATAGGAGAACCTGAAGAATGATGAATCATAGGGACGGTAGTCAAAGTTCTGGAAGATAATCAGATCGAAGGTATTGAGCGCCTGGGTAAATAATTCATCCACGGGAAAAGGAATAAGACTGAGTTCATCGTTCCTTGCCTCTGAAACATCAGTGGGTGTTCGTAAGATAAAGAAGGATATAAGGTCGATATTGGGATCGCTTTTTAACATTCGCCTTAAAAACCGCTCATCCCAGGATGGTCGCCCACAGACATGCATTATCCTGATCTTGTCGCGCACGACTTTTACAAAAAAACTGATTTGATTGTTTTCGGTTATTGCCTCATGGGACTGAACGGGGAGAGATATGGTATAGAGAAATGTCCCCGTCGTGTACGGTGTAAAAGACAAATCCAGGTGAACTTCCTTTTCGTTTCCAATATTTAAGACCTTTGAAGAAATGACGTCATTTCCCTGCTTCAGGGTAATGGGAAGTTTTAAGTCTTTGTATCCGAGTATCTTTATCGTTACATCCGCCTTCCAGGGGCTTCTCACAAAGGTAAAACCATCGTAAGAAACATTACTGATGGCAATATCCCTGACCTCCATATTGCCGGAAGGACAAAAAGTAAAAAATGGGGCTGAAAGATTTTGGGCAAGATTTGAAATAATTTCAAGTTTGTTTACATTTGACGGAAGCTCGACCGTATCGGCGCCATCAGAAAAAATCAGATAACCTTTAATTGACTTGCCTTCGTAACGTTTTTTGAGCAGTTTGAGCGCCTGAATAAAATCGGTGTTTGTTCCATCCGGGGTAAGACTGCCGCCAATGTCATCGTAAGAAATCTCCTTAATAACATCGGAAAATGATAAGTAATCAACATCAAAATCATCGTTTAAACCTTCAATAAACGATGCATTATCTTTAAAGAAATTTTTCACCAGTTGATGCCGGCTAATACCCGTATCGCCCCCTTTGAGCGTCATGCTCTTTGAATTATCAAGCAGGCACACGACCTTATTCTTTAATTTAAGCACCTCCTTCTGTTCTATCTGTGGCTGTAGGAGGAGTATAACAATGAGTATTGCAGCAACAATCCTAAGGGTGATCAATAACCAGCGTTTGGTAAGGGGCAGGACTGTTTTAATGCCAATCCAGGAAAAATAGAGCGCAACAACCGCCAGGATTATAACGAATATCTGCAGTCCGGTATTTTCAAGACCAGCAAAAGTAAGATGCCATTGAGTAACATTTTCCATATTCATATTTTAAGACAGTATATACGGAATTTACAAGATATTACCGCAGATTTTCATGGAATAGCACAACTTTGAGGATAGTATAGCATTGAGAAGCAACCGGCGAAGCAGGGATTTCAAAACAAATCATAGAGCGGGAGTTTATCCCTATAATTGCTTGCACGGGTCAAACAATTTAAACGGTTTGAACAGATTAATCCGTATAAACTGTTTATTAACGACCACGTGTGACCGGCGCTACAATAAAAAGTCGTTTTGCCGTGTAAAAACCTTATTGATCTTGCCTACATCTGCCTCTTCAGAATGAAGGGGATATGTACCTGGTCTTGCTTGTAGTTACCGGTCAGCGCATACATGATAATATTAACGCCGAGACGGAATGCCATAGCCCTTTGCGTCTCGCCCCCAGGAATTACCTCATATTCCCAGTTTCCCAGAGGATCTTTTGCCCATGCCCCGCCGAGGTCGTTCCGGGAATAAATAATAACGGTACGGTTCTCTAAGGTAATACCCTCCAGATAGGTCTTTTCCATAATCCTGCCATAAGCCTGATTTAACAAGTAAAAGGATTTAAACACAGTATGGTCAACGGGGAGTTTTTCGAGTTGTTTATTGGGAAAGAGCCTTTTCATTTCACGTTGAACAGACTTATCAAAACCAAAATCAGTCTTTCCAATACAATCATCGAGCAGGAGCGTTCCGCCGAACTCCAGGTATAATTTCAGATTTTTAATCTCTTGTTCGCTCAACGGTGGGAATTCCTGGTCTCCTGACATGTAGAGAAATGGATATTCAAAGAGATTGGCGCTATCGGCACGAACGGTAACCGTTTCAATCCTCGCTTCAACGCTGGTGCGTTTAATAAGCTCCCACATGAGCCGCTTCCCTGCATTCGGCCTTGGATTCCAGTTGCCGCCGCTATATTCTAATTGTGCAAAGGTAAATTTTGCGGTTTCCCCCATAGGGAAGGCATTGTTGAGCGAAAAGATGAAACCGCAGATTACACCAATTATGCAGAAAAAATACCTGAGATTTTTGTGGCTAATAAACCACAGTGGCACAGAGGCGCAAAGATTATGAAATAAATTTCTTGAGACCATTTTAATATACCTTTTTAAAATTTATTATTGACAGGATCACCTGAAAGAGCCTAAAAGATATTATTTGTTTGACTATAAATTGCATAACCAACGCGAGACAGATGCTATCTGATCATCGTCTGTTAGATTTGCAGCATTTGAAAGCGTGCCTTTCTTGAGCAAATTCCATATTTCA
>JAXMAC010000085.1:0-8914 GCA_046350595.1 Candidatus Brocadiaceae bacterium
AGGAGACCTATAGTCAACAATAATATAAATAAGTTGAAAAGTTTTTTGAAATAAATTTCAAATTTCTAAATCATAACCCGAATAAATCGGAAAAGAACGTAGAGACAAGGCAATGCCTTGTCTCTACATAGAATATTTTTGCTGAAAATGTCAAATAAAAGAATTAGCCTCGTAGAGGCGACCTGTTTGTAGAACTAAAATGTATAACCCGAAATAAAGCTCCGTAGGAGCGGCCTGTTTATGCTTACAGGTCGCTCCTACGGAGCTAAAAGCATTTTTGGAAATTCATTTCTACAAACAGTATGCTCCTACGGAGCAAAATTTGGGAATTTAGTCATTGGTCATTTCATGAGAAACTAGACATAACGAGCGAGAGGCGAGATTTTATCTTGATTTTGACTTCTTGCTCCTGTATGCAGGTCTCCAATATTTTACGCTACCAAATTTTTGCCATTTTAGTATACTTCAATACGCACTCCCCAAACTCCTTAACTCCCCAACCCTTCCCCTCTTTCACTCATATTTTCCTTCATTACTTTCCTATTGTAATTTAGTGGCAATCCATTATAATTACGAAAATTACGTGAAGCCTTATAGTAGCATTCTGTAAAAACTTCTTTTGTTGCAAGTTTTTACAGACCCTTTTCTCCCCCTTTATCCCCTTCCGGAAGGGGATAAAGGGGGACTTCGTTACGGCTTCGTTGTGATAGGTATTTTTACTCAATAAGGTTCTGTGGTTACTTTAAAGTTATTATCGAATTAATTTTTTGTCTTTATCACACGTGATACACATTAAAAAAATACTCTTTTTTGTTACCCTTTTTTCACTCGTCTTTTTTCCCACGTTTGTAGCCTTTGGCCAATCTTTTGCTTTTCTTATACCTCCTTCAGAATTTAGGGCATTCGATACCCCGAACGATGCAGGAGAAACCGTATCGTTAACATGGTCTGCCTCACCCAGCGATGCGGCAGATGTCTTTTATGTCATTTATATTGACAAGGATAAAAACGGTAGCTTTGAAAAAGAGGCCATTCGGATAAAGTCTAATACCAGCTATCGCACGAGCGTTCCAGAAATCTACGGTTATAAAAAGACAAACGGCAACTATCATTACGTGCAGGTTAATCCCAGAAAGGCCTTAAATGGCGAAACACTCGATAAAAAACAAATGTATTATTTCAAACTCGCCATGGTCGCAGGTGATAATAAAACGTTTGTGGACGCCATAGCCTCAGCCAGGGTTCGCGGCAATTGGCTCCACACAAAAAAGATAAACAATTTCGTTATCATGATCATCCTTTCTGCCATTATCCTCTATTTTATTGTCCATGCACGGCGAAATCCGAATATGTTCCTGCGAAAGATCAGTGGATTAGACGCCGTGGATGAGGCGTTGGGACGCGCCACGGAAATGGGCAAACCCGTGCTTTTTGTTCATGGCTTAACAGGCATGGGAAGTATATCCACCATTGCAGCAACAAGTATCCTGGGGAGGATTGCGCGAAAGATTGCTGATTTTGACGCAAACCTGCAGGTCGTTAATAATGACCCTATTGTCATGTCGGTGAGTCAGGAGGTCGTAAAAGAATCGTATTTGGAGGCAGGACGGCCCGATGCCTATAACTCGGACAATGTCTTTCTGGTTGCCTCCGAACAGTTTCCCTATGTCGCAGCAGTAGGCGGTATTATGACCCGTGAGAAACCGGCAGCAAATTTTTTTATCGGATATTTTTATGCAGAGGCGTTGATCCTTGCCGAGACAGGCGCAGCCACCGGGGCAATCCAGATCGCCGGTACGGACGCCTATACGCAGGTGCCCTTTTTTATCACCACCTGTGATTACACATTGATTGGCGAGGAACTTTATGCCGCCAGCGCTTATTTATCAAGAGAACCCATGCTCATGGGTACGCTCAGGGCACAGGACGTTGGGAAGGGATTGCTTATCGTCATATTGATATTAGGTACGATCCTGGCAAGTTTTGGGTTAGCTTTCATTACGCATCTCTTTGAGGCTTTTTGATAAATTTTAGCCACGAATTGGCATACATGGACACGAATGAACATAAAATATTTTATAAAGATTTATCTTACAAAATTGAACTATGAATTTTCTTAAACGTACTATTCCACTTATCATAGCCTTTGTCATGGGCGTGCTCATGGCCATGCAGTATTTTGTCCCCCACAAACTCTCCCAGGATTTACTGGAAGTCGTGTCACGATGGGACAGGATTATTGCCGGCTTCGCCGTGTTTATCGGGGCATATAGTTTATTTCACCTTCACTGGACAAGGATTAAAAGAAGGGTTGCTGGCTGGGGATACAGCGTTTTTGTTTATTTTGGAGCTATCATCACCCTCATTTTCGGACTGCTGAATGGCGGAAAGTTTTTCTGGAATGACAAACAGGAAGGCACGATGTTCGACTGGCTTTACTATTATATACAGGTGCCGGCCGGCGCTACGATCTTTTCCATCCTTGCATTCTTTATTGCATCTGCTGCTTATCGCACATTTCGTGCGCGCACCAATGAGTCCACCGTGTTACTTATTGCTGCAATTATCGTAATGCTGGGGAGGGTGCCTATCGGAAATTATATCTCTCAATACATCCCTGTGATTGCTGACTGGATTATGGCAGTTCCCAACCTGGCGGCAAAACGCGGTATTCTCCTGGGGATGAGTCTGGGGGCCGTTGCAACCTCTATCAAAATAATATTTGGTATTGAGCGGTCATATCTGGGTGGGGGTGATTAATGAGGGGATATTTATTCAGTGATAATCGCCGACAGGAGTCGGCTCCTACCGGGAGATATAAATAGTGGAAAAGCTTATACGAATAGACAGTCGCATTATCTTTGCCATTATCACCGTTGCCGTGGTAGTCTCTCTCGTCTTGCGATTTGAACTCCCCATACCGGCCTCTGAACCCGTTGAGGGAGTTTATGAAAAGATTGAGTCGCTGCCGAAAGGCGCACATGTTATGATCGCCTTTGACTACGAACCTTCTTCAAAGGAAGAGTTGCAGCCTATGGCTATTGCCTTTCTCCATCACTGTTTTAGCAGGGATTTAAAGGTAATCGGTATGACCCATTATCCCGGCGCTCCCGGTCTTGCAGAACAGGCAATGACATCGGTCGCAAACCAGTATCAAAAAAAGAATGGCGAAGACTATGTCTTTCTCGGATACAAACCCGGTTCTGCGTCCCTTATTATTAATATGGGGGAAAACCTGTATACAGCATACCCCAAAGATTTTTATGGAAATGACACAACGACACTACCTGCCCTGCAGGGTGTCGAGTCGCTCAGAAATATTGATTTCCTCTTCGACCTTGCAGCAGGCTCGACCATAGAAAGCTGGATCGTATTCGGAAAAGAAAAATACAAGTTTGATCTTGGCGCCGGATGCACGGCAGTGATCGGCCCGGATATGTATCCCTTTCTTCAATCCAAACAACTGACTGGTTTGCTGGGAGGACTTAAAGGCGCTGCGGAGTATGAGGCGCTGGTCAATAAAAAGGCAAGCGCCGTGAGCGGCATGCGGCCTCAAAGCGTGGTTCATGTGATTATCATTCTGTTTGTTATTTTTGGAAACGTTGTCTATTTTACTACCAGAAGGGCGCGACATGCGTAGGGACACTAACTTTTTTATCCTTGTTGGCTCGATTGGCTTGTTTGTTTTTGTCAACATTGTTTTAATGGCGTCAGGAAAACTCCCTTTCAACTCTCAGGGGTTTGGAATTATTCTGGCTGCGGGGTTAACCCTTGCTATCTATAGTTTTCTCTATCAGGATAATCCTGCCTTCAAGATTGCAGAAAATCTGTACGTAGGCGTATCCCTGGGCTATACCATTATTATCACCTGGTTCAATTTCCTGAAACCAGACCTCTATGATCCTCTGATTGTGCCCATCTTTTCGATGGCAGCCACACAGTCGCCTCAGTATGGATTAATCATACCATCACTCCTGGGTACTTTTATGCTCCTGAGATTTTCACGAAAATTGTCGTGGCTGAGCAGGTGGACGTTTGCGTTTGTGGTTGGTCTCGGCGCCGGTGTGAGCATTCCCCGTGTTATCTCGGCATATATCCTTGAACAAATTAAGCCATCCTTACATCCCGTCTTTTCAGGCGGAGAGACCATCCTTTCGAGTATCAACACATTATTAATCATGCTGGGGGTCATTTCGGTACTCATCTATTTCATCTTTTCCATCGAACATAAAGGCGCTATTGGAAAGGTCTCCAAAATAGGGATATGGTTCCTCATGATCTCCTTTGGCGCATCCTTTGGCTATACCGTCATGGGCAGGTTATCACTGCTCATCGGACGGATTCAGTTTTTATTGAGAGATTGGCTGGGTATTTTGCAATAACGGCTTTTAAAGGGCAAAATCAGCATACAAAAATCCAGCCGATGGATTACACAACAGGCAAAAGAATACGCAGAGATTCTCGGTTTAAAATTTGCCTATTCTACGAATGGCAAAGGGATTGTTGAACATGATTTTATTACCGGCAAGAATGTTGAGCTGGTGGATTTCCCACCCCGGATGAATTATGGGCAAGACTCAGCCAATCCGAAGGCATCACACCGGAGGTAGGGGAAAGACTTCTCCATCCATGTAATACCTTACAGGGAGGTATATTTCTCTATTTACCACGCAATTGCAAAAGATGAACGCCGACCAGGTCTTTATAAACAATATGCAAAGGATTTCTTTGATCTCATTATCGTTGATGAATGTCACAGGGGAAGCGCAAAGGACGAAAGCAACTGGCGTGAAATATTGGAATATATTGACACAGAGGGCTGGGTATATATTTGCATGTAAATTTTTAACGCCAAAAATAAGCGGATAGAAATACTTGAAATGTTAATAAAGGTTTGTTATATTAACAATATATACAAATATTGTTAATATATAAATTTATATTTTCAAAATATGTTAATATTGTAAATATAATAATCCTTATTTTCAATTTTAGTTTATGAAAAAAGAAGTATATAAGGCAGGGGTTTATAAGCAACAGTACCAGTATAAAAGTTTCAGTCCTTCTCCTATCAATAAGTCATTTGATTGGAATGATAAAAAAATTAATTTGCTTCTGGAAGATGCAATGCGGTATGTAGGAGAATTAAACGCATATTCTACGCTTGTGCCTGATGTTGATTTTTTCATCAAAATGCATGTAGCAAAAGAGGCAACCACTTCCAGTCGTATCGAAGGAACACGTACGAAAATAGACGAAGCGATTTTGCCGGAAGAAGAAATTAATCCGGAAAAAAGGGATGATTGGGCAGAGGTGCAAAATTATATCCGTGCCATGAATTTTGCAATTAATGAGCTTGAAAAACTTCCCATTTCAATGCGTTTGATAAAAGAAACACATGGTATCTTATTATCCGGTGTAAGGGGTGAGTCTAAATTTCCGGGAGAAATTAGAAGAAGCCAGAATTGGATTGGGGGTTCAAACTTGCAGGACGCCTTTTTTATACCACCACATCCAGATGAGTTGCCTGAGTTGTTAACTGATCTTGAGAAATTTTTACACAACAGGGAACTCGATATACCTCACCTCATTAAAATTGCTATTACTCATTATCAGTTTGAGACTATTCATCCTTTTTCAGATGGTAATGGAAGGATAGGGCGATTATTAATTACTTTACAACTTGTCGCCCTGGGAATATTAAAAAAACCTACCTTATATCTGTCAGATTTTTTTGAACGTAACAAAGGTTCCTACTATGACTCCCTTACTATAGCGCGGGCTTCAAATGATCTGGAGCAATGGATCAGGTTTTTTCTTATGGGCGTTATTACCACGGCTAAAAGTGGAAAAGAAACATTTGAGGCAATAATAAAGTTAAGGCAACACTATGAACAAAAGATTTTATCATTAGGTAGCCGCACCAAACATGGTCAGAAGCTATTGCTGGTGTTATTTTCTCATCCCATTATCACCGTTAAACAAGCCGCTCAAGAATTGAATATGACTTTTCCGAGAGTTAACAGGATGATTGAAGATTTTCAAAAATTGAATATTTTGGAAGAAATTACCGGTTATTCGCGAAATCGCCTGTTTGCGCTGCATGAATATCTTAATTTGTTCAGGTAATAAAAAAGCGCCCTGATAGCCTACGTTGTTTCCAACTACCGCTAAACGATTTCCCTGACCTCGCCGGGGTTTTCGGCTAAAAGTGGCGCATTTATAAAATAATATAAATATTTTTCGTGGCATTTGTCAATTAAAATAAAAATTTAAAATTGTAATTAGTACTATGATTAACAAAATGCCTCAGAGCTGATACGTTGGCGCTGGAAAGGCAGATTAACCTGATTGTTTACAAACTCACAATGTACTTAAAGAGCTTAAGGTGTTTTAAAGAATCATGATTCGTGTAACAAACGTAAATAGGAAAATACTCAGGCAGGCTGCTGAAAAAGCTAGTAGTAACATTACTAACAGGTTTCCAAAATTGGCGGATTGGCTGAGCGGAGATTACTACCCAAGCGTAAAGCAACTGGCCGAATTTGCCAAGGCTGTGCACATACCTTTTGTATCAGAATGGAAATGTTTAAAGACACATCTTTTCCCCACTCCCCATTTCCATGAGGACAAGTTCCGTGAAGACAGAACCATTACGAAAGACCTGGATTACTTGCCCCGTTAGATAGGCATGTCCGTTATCTAACGGGTTGACCAGATTGTCTCGAACCTTTACAACTTCATCCCAGAGGAGATTGGGATTGTGGAGGGGGAGGGGGAGGGGGAGAAGTGAAAATTTGTTATACTATATAAAATAATAGGAGGAGGAGGTGATTTAAATGAAACTTGCTGATTTGCTTCCCGAAAAGGAAATAAAAGAGGCTGTCTTGAGTGAGTATGAAAAACGGCTTACCTTGTTTAAGATTGCTGATGAAAAATTCAGGAAGAAATATAGTATGAGCTTTCAGGAATTTGAGAAAAAAAATCTCGTAGCAGAAAAGGGGTTTTCTTGGGATATAGAGCAAGACTCTATGAACTGGGAACATGCCGTGGAGAGCATAAGGTATCTTAAAGACAAAATAAAGAAGATTCAGGAAATGAGCGAATGACAAAAGTTGGGGAAATAGTCCATGCCATAAAAGATATTACTGATAGATATAGCTTAAAACTATTAGAGTTAGACCTTACGGACGTCACGTTAATTGCACGGATTGGTTTTTCCCGTGAGATTTTTGTGCAGATTCCGATTTACGCTAATGAGAAAAAAGAAAAACTGAATATGGCACTTGTGGTTGCTGGTGAAAGAGTGTATGGAATAGACAAAGAAGGCGGTTTTTACCATGAACATCCGTTTGAAAATCCTTTACTCCACATCGAAGCAGAACCAATAGAGATAGAAAGTTTTATTATTAAAAGTTTAGAGATGCTTAAAAAGCTTAAGCTGTTTTAAAGAATCATGACTCGTGTAACAAACTTAAATAGGGAAATAATCGAACAGGCTGTTGAAAGAGTTGGTGGCAATATCACTGTCAGGTTTCCAAAATTGGCAGATTGGCTGAGAGGAGGTCACTATCCAACCGTGAAGCAACTGGCCGAATTTGCCAAGGCAGTGCACATACCTTTTGGATATTTCTTTCTAGACAAGTTGCCAGAATTAAAAACAGGTGTTCCTCTTTTCCGCACCGAAGAAGCCCTACCATCTGAAGATTACAGCGATGAACTCAGAGATAGCATCCGCATCATCCAAAGCCGTCAGGATTGGCTCAAAGAATATCTGTTGAATGAAGGAGCAACACCACTTCCATTTGTAAACTCTTTCAACGAAACGGACAATCCTTTTTTGGTAGCGCAGGAGATAAGAAAAACATTGCAGTTATTGGATGACTGGGCAGGTAGTATGCCCAACTGGGGAATGGCCTTAAAGTATCTATTTGATAAAATAGAAGACGTCGGCATTTATTTAGCTATTAATGGTGTGGTTGAGAATAACACACACCGTCCGTTAAATCCTGATGAATTTCGCGGCTTTGTCCTTACAGATAATTACGCACCTTACATTTTTATTAATGGCAAGGATTTCACAGCAGCCAAAATGTTTACCCTTGCTCATGAACTGGCTCATATCTGGCTAGGCAAATCCGCGGCGTTTGACCTTCAGTTTATGCGTTCTTCCGAAGACACTACCGAAAAATTTTGCAATCAAATAGCCGCAGAATTTCTCGTTCCCCAGCACCGGCTACAAAAAAAGTGGGAGCAGGTCAAGGATAGTTCCGAACCTATAGAGGAAGTTGCACGGCAGTTCAAAGTAAGTCAAATTGTAGCAGCCCGAAGATTGCTGGATACCGGAAAACTTACACAAAAACAATTCTTCGAGTTTTACAACGACTATCAAACCAGATGGCAGGCATTTCAAAAAAAACAAAAACCGGGAGGCGATTTTTACAATACTCAGCATTACCGGGTAGGAAAACTTTTTTTCCAGCAAGTTCGTACTGCTGCCAAAGAAGGAAAACTTCTGTATACTGATGCTTACAAACTGACGGGTCTCTACGGAAAAACTTTCTCTCACTTCGAGAGTGAAATTTTCAACAAAATATGACTTCAGTTTTACCCCCCCAGATATGTACTTGATACTAGCCTCTTTACACAGGCAAAAAGAAGCTATTATGCCTTTGATATTGCACGAAGTTTCTGGCAACATTTGGTTAAGTCGGCTAACCAGGGAATAATTACAAGTATTGACAAAGTTTATGCTGAGATTGAAAGAGGAAAAGATGATTTGTATGTATGGGTACAACAGAATTTGCCTCCGCAATTTTTCTGTTCGACAGACAACTCCCCTGAAGTGTTGGTAAACTATCAGCAACTGATTGGCTGGAGTTCTTCAAATACTCAATTTACAAGCAATGCAAAA
>JAXMAC010000085.1:9014-14760 GCA_046350595.1 Candidatus Brocadiaceae bacterium
ATGCAAAAATTAAGAGGAAAATTCCCATCCCAAATGTTTGTCGTGAGTTTAATGTAAGACCTATAGATACTTTTACTTTTCTTCGAGAGTGTAATTTCAGCATGTAAGAAAGGTATTTGTATCTATTGAACCAAGAGAATCAAAGAAATCCGAATTGATACAGATCAACGATATTGTCCTTGGAGCAATTGGATTTCAGAAAAATGGATACGATTTGCTTGCAAGAACACGTGATTCAAAGAAAACATTGGCAAAATACATAGCAGAACAAGCGGGTTTGCCGAATCTGAAGCAAAATTCACCCTGGGGAAAAATTCGATTTACGATTTGGAATTTTAATTTGAGGAAATAAAAAAGCGCCCTGATAGCCTACGTTGTTTCCAACTACCGCTAAACGGTTTTCCTGACCTCGTCGGGGTTTTCGGCTAAAAGTGGCGCATTTGTAAATTATTATAAATATATTTATTCATTTTCGTCAATTAAAATAAAAATTTAAAGTTACAATTAGTATTCTGATTAATGAGATACCATTTATCAATTACCAAGCAAACAGACCCCGATGCTGACACGTCGGACTGGAAAGACAGATTGACCACATGGTTTATAAACTCTATGACCTCACCTGTCTGCGTGTGCTGACGCACAGGCAGGCGACGGAGGAAATTGCAATTGGTGGCGGGAAGGAGTATTATTGGAATAATACATGGCAAGCCGCAAACAAGCAATTGGAAGCTATAGAAATCCTGCCGGGTGCAATCTCGCGGGAAATATTTGATTTTGAAAAGTCGTTTATAAACAGAACCGTGAAAAAGGCACGGGATATAGATATTTATCTGGCATCAGTAGATGATATAATAAAGATGAAGGAATTTAGCGGAAGAACTCAGGATTTAAGCGATATTGAAATGCTGAAGAAAGTAAGAAAATATATGGGAGAAAAGAATGGATAAGGGATTTAACTATACGCTTGAAGACGAGAAAATAATTGAATATATGAAATTATCCACTGAGGATAATTTAAAATGGTTAGAAGAGATCCATGAGTTCGCCAATATGGTTTTAAGTGACCGCGAAAAGGAATTTAGAAAAAAATTGAGAGCATGCGAAATATAATAGACGGGAAGAAATGAAATGTCAGCCAAAGTAACCGCCGAATATAAGACATTTTTTAAGGAGATAAAAGAGCGTATATATAAAGCCCAGTATGATGCATTGAAGTCCGTAAATAAGGAACTCATAAATCTTTATTGGGATATAGGCAAATCAATAGTTGCAAAGCAAAAAGAACTCGGCTGGGGGAAATCGGTAGTGGAAACCCTTGCAAAGGATTTACAAAAGGAGTTTCCGGGTATGCAGGGGTTTTCCTCCCAAAATCTATGGAATATGCGGCAGTTCTACTCATCATACAAAGATAATCCAAAACTCCAACCATTGGTTGGAGAAATTAGCTGGACAAAAGATGTCCTGATAAACCAGCTTGAAGCAGGCGCATTTGAACGGTATATGGCGAATCAGACAAACTTTGATAAAGCTGTTCCTGAAAAATACCGGTATCAGGTAAAGCTGGCGGTGAAGGATGAATACTCATTTGATTTTTTGGAGCTTGGTGAAGAACATTCAGAAAAGGAACTTGAAGTAGCGCTTCTGGAGAATGTGAGGAAATTTCTCATAGAGATGGGAGGCTACTTTACCTTTGTTGGCAATCAGTACCGGCTGGAGATAGACGATCAGGAGTTTTTTGTTGATTTACTATTGTATCACCGGCGACTATGGTGTCTTGTGGCAATAGAGTTAAAAGTAGGCGCGTTCAAGCCAGAATATGCCGGAAAGATGCAATTTTATCTTTCCGCCCTGAACGACAGGGCAAAACTTCCCGAGGAGAATCCTTCTATTGGTATTATATTATGCAAAGATAAAAGCAGAACCATCGTCGAATATGCATTAAAGGATACGAAAAAGCCGATAGGCGTATCTACTTAGAAACTGACGGAGAAGTTGCCCCGTGAACTAAAAAAATATCTGCCATCTCCCGAAGAGATGATTGAAAGAATAAGGTGCTTGGAGTAGCAAAGACACATCTTTTCCCCACTTCCGTGAGGACAGGGCCATTGAGAAAGGTGTGGATTACTTGTAAATCTTTGACAAGCAAGCCCCATTGGATAGGCATCTCCGTTATCTAACAGGGCAAGCCAAAGTCCGTAATCTGAAAAAACAATAGTGGGGAAAATACGCTGAATAGTTACCAAGTTATATTAATAAATGTAAATTAAAATTAGTTTTTTAGATAAGATTAGTGTATTATATTTAAATTATGAGTACGCTATCAAAAGCTCCATTAATCGAAGCTATTCTTGAAGTACGGTGGGGAATTCATAAGTTTGGCCCCAGCGAATCTGGAGAGATAAGCTTTCCTTCCGAGGATGTAGATTTCTTTCCCGGTCAGTTTCATAGTATTGCTAAGCAGCAAGGATTTTCGTTTGTTGAAAATATCAATCCAGAAGCACCTCTATTACCTCATCTTGTTAAGTATAGATTTAGGCGCGAACAAAACGCGTGGCCTTGTTATCAAATAGGGGTTGGTGTTTTTACAATAAACCAGGTTAATGAAGGTTATGATTGGAAAACCTTAACATAGGAAAAAGTGTTAAGGGGGTTCGCTTAGCTTTCAATATTGAAACTAAAGTACCAAAAGGGTTACTCATCATTAATTTGGTCGAGGGACTAATAAATGGACACCCAGGACTTGTTATGAATACAATTATCCGTTCCGACAAAAAGTCAGAGCTTGTTTTCGAAATAGATTCATTAAAAGGTTGGTTAGAAAATGCGCATACAATCCAAAAGTACGTCTTTAATAATTTAATCAATCCAACATATATAAAATCATTCAAATGAATACGGATCTTTTCGATAATGACAATTTAGAAGCCTCTATAGCGAGTAACAATCTTGTTTATACACAAGGCGAATATAAAAATAGATTGCAAGCTCTATCGTGGTATTGCAAAACTACACAATTTGCTCCTTTACCTTTGGGAAGAACAGACCGTTTAATACAGTTTACATATTCTCCATCAACCGATACTAATTGTTTAGTACAAATTACCTGTCCTTCTTTTAAAGAAGTAGAAAAACCATCAGAATTGGTAATTGTAAACACCGATCAATTAAGTAAAAAAACAGCTACTATACTTGGGAAAAATGGCCTTGAAAGATTTGAAGCTTTTAAAAAATATTCAAAAGGATGGGATGGTGGCTTTGGTGTACCGTTATCTAACAGATCTATTGCAGTGATGGAATATTTTATAAGCCAATTTTCAAATTTTCAGAGTGAACCTAGCTTATTTTTAACGCCAAATGGAAACTTACAGCTAGGGTGGGAAAATAGTCATGGACAGGTCATCGAAATGGAGTTTTATCCTGATAAAATTGAGTACTATATGGAGGCTTGTGAAATAGAAGGAAAAGTTAATCTTGATAAAAAAAGTACGGATTGGTTGATTTCGCTGTTGTATGAAAACAATTAAAATATGAATCGTTCTGAGTGTCCAAGGGAAGAAGATATTATTAGAGCGCTTTGTGACTCACACTTTGATAAAAAAAATAATAGATTTTCATCTTATGTATTTGTAGGTCCTAATACATCAGTCAGTAGGTTAGTGATCCTACCATTAAACGAACTCTTTGAAATTTTCCATCGCGATTTAGACAAACCGCCAAAATCTAAAGTTATAGCGTCCGGAGAAATAAACGTTGGGAAACTACAAGATATCGGCAAAAACCACAATGAATCTCAAGTGCTCACTGTTGAGATTGACCCACTTCCCGAAAACAAATCCCACGCTGTAATTCCACAAAAACTATCTCGAAGCCTTGCACTAAAAATAATGAGCGAACTTAAAGTTCACTACGATTTATTGTTCACTTAGATTACCGCACAACTCACTATTCTCTGAATACGCTGAAAATGGTTTTAAACAGGAGGATTAGGAAGAAATATTCTATTGATACATCTCCATTTGTGTCTATTGAACCCAGAGAGTCAAAGAAATCCGAGTTGATACAAATTAATGATATTATACTTGGTGCAATTGGCTTTCAGAAAAACGGATACGAAAAAGCCGATCGGTGTGTCTACTTACAGATTGACGGAAAAACTGCAGCGTGAACTCAAAAAATATCTGCCATCTCCTGAAGAGATGATAGCAAAAATACAGCATTTACCGGATTTATAAGGGAGAATTTCAGAAAAGGACCTACGGAGTCGAATCTTTCAAATTGACAAATTGTATTTAAAGGAAACTGTTCTAATATACATCTGCGGAATCGCCATGTTGATGGAGAGACGCAAGACTTTGTCACGAGTTCAGTCGAACGATTTTACGTCTCTATGTCTATTTATTTCTTCGCCGAATATCTCATTTAATATTGATAGTATTATGACAAAACCAAAGTTGTTGCTGATAGATGACGATAAAAATGCCCTCGATGGTCTGATAAAAATATTGACACACGATGGTTATACGGCATTTGGCGTATCGTCAGGCTATGAGGCATTAAGTCTGCTCTCTGAAAAAGACTTCGACATTATTATAACAGACATGAGATTGCCAGGGATGGGAGGGTTAGCGCTCATCCATGAAATACGGAAGAAAGAAAAAGACGTGGCGATTGTGGTAATTACAGCCTATAGCTCGGTGAAAACGGCCGTGGATGCCATCAAGTGCGGAGCAGACGACTACCTAACTAAGCCGATCAATATCGAAGAACTCAAATTAGTATTGGAAAAACTGTGGGAAAGACAGCAGTTGATTGCTCAAAATCGCATGTTACAGGAAAAGCTGAAAGCGAAGTCCAGGCCTTCCGAACTCGTTGGAAATACTCCTCAGATGCGACAGATATTTTGTTTGATAGAAGACGTTGCGCCCAGCACGGCTTCCATTCTTATTTTAGGCGAGACGGGGACGGGTAAAGAACTTGTAGCAAATGCGATTCATTATCAGAGTGACCGTGCGGGCAAACCCTTTGTCGCCCTCCACTGTGCAGCCCTTTCTGAAGGCGTATTGGAGAGCGAGCTCTTTGGCCATGAAAAAGGGGCGTTTACCGGCGCCATTCAAGCCAGAAAGGGCAGATTTGAAATTGCCGACAAGGGGACGCTTTTTCTGGACGAGGTAGGAGAAATGAGTTTAAAGGTGCAGGTCAAATTGCTCCGGGTGCTGGAAAAGGGAGAGTTTGAGCGTGTGGGTGGAGAGAAGACCATAAAGGTCGATGTGCGGTTGATTGCGGCGACCAATAGAAACCTTGAAAAAGAAATTTCCGAAGGGCGGTTTCGTGAAGATTTATTTTACCGCTTAAACGTGATCTCCATCCATGTGCCGTCGCTCAGGGAAAGAAAGGATGATGTGCCCTTACTGTCAAATTTCTTTGTTATTAAATATGCAAAAAAGTATAAAAAGGAAATCAGGGGTTTCACGCCAGAGGTAATGGATGTATTAAGTACCTATCACTGGCCCGGAAATGTGAGAGAATTGGAGAATGTGATTGAACGGGCAGTTGTGCTGTGCAAAAAAGACATGATTACCCTCGATTACCTGCCGAAGAATATTCTTCCAGCAAAAGAAGACGCGTCCGTTATCAAAATTCCGTTGGGCACTTCATTAGAAGGGGCAGAGAAAGAGATAATTTCAAAAACCCTTCAGATGACTCAGGGGAGCAAAAAAGAGGCAGCCAGAATACTGGGTATATC
>JAXMAC010000086.1:0-14688 GCA_046350595.1 Candidatus Brocadiaceae bacterium
TTGGATTGGATTGGATTGCAAGAGGTATTCCATTTTCTTTTACTCAGAAACTATTTAAACTTTGTTTTCTGAACAAAATCTGTGAAAAGAACAAACGGACTGTTTAATTTTTCAAGAAAAAACCTCAGTATTCTTGTCTCATGAGAAATAGCGTCTACTTATCATTTTCTAACATACTTGTCAAGTTTTTTTTGAGGGATATTATCAAGAGGTGTATAACGGAGTAACCTGTCACCGTACGGACATGCGCAGCCAAGCGTGGTCCAGCAGACCAATTGTGGTATATGTGTGTATGGCATATTACTCTGTAAAAACATATTTTTTTGTAAGTTTTTCACAATCCCATTTACTTCTTATCAGGAGGTGAAGTTTGTTTATGAGGGAAAGATTGCTTCGCTCCGCTCGCAATGACCCCAGACGACTCGAGTCGTTACTACAAACACTCGTAATGACAACCATGCTGTATGCCATCAAAGTGCATAGTAAGTGTCATTGCGAGGGTCTTTTCCGAAGTGGAGACGCAAAATCTTGCGTCTCTACAGCTTTCGCAAGAGAATTGGTTGCGGCGTAGCTGCGCTATGCTATTGTCACAAAAAAACGCCTTTTCCCAAAAATCAGGAAAAGGCGTTTTTAAAACTTGAAAACAATCTCTCTTATACCAAGCTATAAGTCTAAGCCTTGCCGAGTGTCTTTTTGCCTGGTTTCCACTCAACGGGACATAGCTCGCCCGTTTGCAATGCCTTCAATACCCTGAGAACCTCTTCTACACTACGACCTATGCCTAAGTCGTGAACTAATTGATATCGTACCTTTCCTTCAGGATCAATAATAAATGTTCCCCGGAGAGAAATTCCCTTGTCTTCCAGAAGCACGCCGTACTTTCTGGAAACCTCTTTAGTCATATCGCTGAGTAAAGGGAAATTCAAGGTTCCAAGTTCTTTTAACCATGCTTTATGAGAGAACACGCTGTCAACGCTCACTCCTAAAACCTGCGCATTTGCTGCCTTGAAATCACTGTCACGTTTGGAAAATTCTGTTATTTCGGTAGGACATATAAAGGTAAAGTCCAGGGGATAAAAAAACAAAACTACCCATTTCCCTTTAAATTCATCCAAACACACATCCTTAAATTTGTCCCCTATTACACCCTGTATGGTAAATTCTGGCGCATTTTGTCCAACTCTTATACTCATAACAAAAACCTCCTTTTTAAAAATTAATAAATAACAATTATTACTAACTAAACATAATCACATTTTAAATAAAAAATAATAATTGTCAAGTTAATTTAGGATTACTTTTTTATGACAAAAAAAGTGAGCGCCATTACTTGAAAGACCAAGGCAAGCAATAAATACGCATGAACATCACTGTTTCGGTTCATGTACGCAAAAACGAGTGAGCCAAAGACAAAGCATTGAATAACAGAGGCTAAAATTGTCAGCCAGGAAGCCGGTTCGTATGTTAGGGTTCGGCTAATGTTTTTTACTTCGTTGAGCAGGGATTCTACAATAAAATCCTTTTCATCGTACCCCTTTTCTTGTTTCGTAAGGATGGTTAAACATTCTCTACAAACCCATTTCCCACTTTCCTGAATTATAGCACGTCCAGCGTCAATATCATTTTTTGACAGGCTTCTTTTACAATAAGTGCAAAGTTTAATTTCTAACATAAATGATTCAAAAAGTAACAGATACTTTATTTAAGGGCATATTGGTCAAGTTTTCGGTAAAGGGTTCGCTCGCCAATGCCAAGCATTTTAGCTGCTTCTTCTCTATTTCCGCCCACTGCCGCTAATGTGCTTTTAATCAGTTCCCTTTCGGCTTCTTCCATAGTCATTCCGGCAACCAGGCACGGCGCTGTGATTGCTTCATCACTGCGCTGTAATATACGGTCCGGTATGTCTTCGACATCCAGATAATCTCTGGTACTCACGACAACCATACATTCGATACAGTTTTTTAATTCCCGTACATTGCCAGGCCAGTGGTATTTATACAAAATTTTTCTGGCATCAGGTGAAATGTGCGAGATTGTTTTCTTGTGTACTTGTGAAAATTCCCGAATAAACGCATCAATAAGCAGGTTAACATCCTCAAGCCGCTCTCTGAGAGGTGGCAATTTGATGGCTACCACGTTGAGTCTGAAATATAAATCCTCCCTGAACTTTCCTTCCTTAATGAGTTTTTCGATATCCTGATTTGTGGCGGCAATCAACCGAACGTCCACTTCAATGGACTCATTACTCCCGACACGGGTAATCACACCGTCTTCTATCACCCGCAATAATTTTACTTGCGTAGAAAGCGGCATGTCTCCAATTTCATCGAGAAACAACGTGCCGCGATGGGCATATTCAAACTTTCCTTTTCGCAGGTAAAGCGCCCCGGTAAAAGCGCCCTTTTCATGTCCAAAGAGCTCACTTTCAAGAAGATTTTCGGGAATTGCGGCAGAATTCAAAATAACCAGAGGGTGATTCTTCCGCGGGCTGTTATTGTGAATAGTCTTTGCTATAAGTTCTTTTCCCGTGCCGCTTTCACCGGTAATCAATACCGTGGCTGTTGTGCCTGAAATCTGGTTAACAATATTCAATACCTTATGCATCCTGGGGCTATTACCGATAATACCGGCTAAACCAAATTTTTCATCAAGCTGTTTATGGAGTTCCTGATTGCTCCTGACGAGATTCTGTTTCTCAACGATTTTGTTCACTTCAGCGCGAAGGTGATTAATATTGATGGGTTTCAAAAGGTATGTGGCAGCGCCTCTCTGCATTGCATCTACTGCGGTCTCTACCGTACCGTATCCGGTAATGAGGATAACTTCCGCATCAGGCAACCGCTCTTTTGTGGCCTTAAGTATTTGAAGGCCATCAATGTCATGCATGATTAAATCAGTAACGACAATATCAACCTCCCCTGTTTCTATAATTTTCAAACCTTCCCTGCCGCTCGTAGCAATAAGACATTTATAACCTACCCTCTGTAAAGCTTCTGCGGTTGCTTTTGCATGTTCTTCTTTATCGTCGATAACCAGAATAACAGTTTGATTTGGCATGGGTCAATCAATAGTTAACTGAATGGGTAATCTTATAGAAAAATTGGTGCCTTTTCCCTCTTCACTTTGAACAGCAATAGTTCCTTTGTGTTCTTCAATAATACGTTTTGTCGTCGGGAGTCCAAGTCCTGTTCCCGTCTTCTTGGTAGAAAAATAGATCTGAAATATTTTGCCAATACTGTCTTTGGGAATTCCAGCGCCTGTATCGGTAATATCTATTTGTATATATTTTTTATCCCGTGCGGTACGAACCATGAGTTCTCCCCCATGCTCCATTGCCTGTTCCGCATTGATTATAACATTCAACAACGCTTGTTTTATAAGATTCTTATCGACACGGCAGGGGGGAAGGTATGCATCATAACTCTTGAGCATCAATATATTTTTCTGTTTAAGCTTCGGTGTAACAAAATCAACGACTTCATCTAAAACCTCATTCATATCTTCGGTTTTTAGTTCGAGTTTCTGTCCCCTCGCAAATCTGAGAAAATCATTTAATATTTCTTCTAGTCGCTGCGCTTCACGTTGTAATGCCTGAATCTTATGAGATGCCCGCTTACTATTATCCCCTACCATACACTGAATATCCTCTTTCAGGAGTTGAAGATTTATATTCATGGTGCTTAAGGGATTCTTTATTTCATGGGCAAGCCCACCAGCCAGAGTGCCAAAAAAAGCCAGGCGTTCTGAATTCATCGCCCTTTTTTCAAGATCTCTTGTCTTTTCAACAGCCCTTCGTATATACCAAAAGGCCATTGGAATAAGGAGAAGTATAGCTATTGCCGCACCTATAAAGTATTGGATCACATTAAAAAAATGAGCCAGGAAAAAACGTTCCGTTCACTTTCTCCCTGGCTCAATGATTTTATTGTATTATTTTTAGGAAGGTATGCGAGTTACTTTTTGAGCTTGCAGACCTTTTGCACCTTCAACAATATCAAATTCTACTTTCTCTCCATCCTCAAGTGTTTTAAACCCATCGCCTCCGATATTTGAATAGTGCACGAAAACATCTGCTCCACCATCTTGTTCGATAAAACCAAATCCTTTTTTTGCGTCAAACCACTTAACTTTACCCACTGCCATATCCATTGCTCTCCTATTTAAATAATTACATCTCAAAACAACAAAACTTACTCGCTCATCTGTTTTATCCTTTATATCCTCCCTCTCCTCCTATAAAGACCAAAAGATACAATAACAGATAAAAGTATTCTCTCAGAAAAAATATTTAAAAAATCATGATATACATTTCAAATTTTTTTCTGATTTTTTATTGTTAACCCTTTAAGACTGGGGTTGTTCTTGTTCCTTAATGGCAGCTTTCCTGCTTAGTTTGACCCTTTTCTGATCGTCAATTCCAATTACTTTTATCATAATTTCCTGACCAACCTGCACCACATCCTCTACCTTCTCAACATAACCATCGGATAGTTCTGAAATATGAACAAGGCCATCATGACCAGGAAGGACTTCAACAAACGCACCATACTCTTTTAGTGAAAGTACTTTGCCCTGGTAAGTCTTTCCGACCTGAATTTCCTCAGTCATGCGCTCTATCCATGTTTTAGCTTTCTTTGCAGATTCTGCCAGCGTGGCAGAAATCATGACCGTACCGTCGTCTTCAATTTCAATCTTTGCGCCGGTTTCTTCCTGTATCTTTTTGATATTTTTACCACCAGGGCCAATAACCATGCCAATTTTGTCAGGTTTGATTTTAATATGAAGAAGCCTCGGCGCATGTATGGAAATCTCAGTTCTCGGTTTATCAATAACCCTTGAAAGTTCACTTATTATATGCATCCTTCCCTCTTTTGCCTGGGTAAGCGCGTCACGCATAATTTTCTCTGTTATTCCTGAGATTTTTATATCCATTTGCAGGGCTGTTACGCCATTCGCTGTGCCAGCAACCTTGAAATCCATATCGCCCAGATGATCTTCTGTGCCCAGGATATCTGACAGGATACACACATGTTCCCCTTCTTTTACAAGGCCCATAGCGATACCAGCGACCGGAGCATTAATAGGGACTCCGGCATCCATCAACGAAAGCGTTCCGCCACAAACGGTGGCCATCGAAGAAGAACCGTTAGATTCCATAATATCAGAAACAATCCTTATGGTGTATGGAAATTTTTCAGGAGGAGGAAGAACTGCCTCTATCGCTCGTTCAGCCAACGCCCCATGACCAATTTCACGTCTTCCGGGGCCACGCAAAGGCTTGACCTCTCCAACGCAAAAAGGCGGAAAGTTATAGTCCAGCATAAATTTCTTTGAATATTCATCTTCGAGGGTGTCGACTTTTTGCTCATCCATCGTCGTACCCAGGGTCACCACTACAAGGGCCTGTGTTTCACCTCTTGTGAAGAGCGCTGAACCATGTGTTCTGGGCAGCATTCCCACTTCGCAGGTAATAGGACGAATATCAACGAATCCACGTCCATCCGGTCTTTTACCTTCCTTTATTATCTGGTCACGAACAACAGTCGTTTCTATTCTTTCAAAGACCAACTTGATTTCTCTCCTGGAAGGAGCGCTTTCCTCATCAGTACAATATTCACTTATTATTTCTTTCAGCAACTCACCTAAAGCTTGAGATCTTTCGTGTTTTCCCGGTGTCTGGTTTCTCTCGAGTATTTTGTTATAGTATTTCTTTTTAATATCTTCCAGGAGTTCCTCGTTTATTTTCAAAGGTGGAATGGGTTGTTTGGCTTTTCCACATTTTTCCAGCAGTTCCTTCTGAAGTTGTACGATTTCTTTGATAAAGGCATGTCCAAACATTATGGCATCAACCATGCGTTCTTCAGGAACTTCCTTGCTGGAAGCCTCAACCATGGTAATTGCATCTTCTGTTCCTGAAACCACAAGGTCCATAGTGCTCGTCACCAGTTCTGCATGGGTAGGATTAATCACAAATTCCCCATCAATATACCCTACCCTCACCGAACCAGTAGGACCGCTAAAGGGGATGCTTGAAACAGATAACGCCGCAGAGGCCGCAATCATTGCTAGAATGTCAGGGTCGTTTTCTTTATCTGCCGAAAGGACCATAGACATGATTTGAACTTCTTTCATGTATGTTTCGGGGAAGAGCGGTCTAACGGGACGGTCAATTAACCGCATGGTTAAAATTTCTTTAAGGGTAGGTCTTCCTTCTCTCTTAAAGAAACCGCCGGGAAACTTACCGGCTGCGTATGTCTTTTCTCTATACTCTACGGTGAGTGGGAAAAAGTCTGCATCTTCCTTTTGTTCAGTTGCCGACACCGCTGTAGCCAACACCACCGTATCTCCATATTGAACAAGTGCCGCGCCATCAGCCTGTCTTGCAATTCTGCCAACTTCAATACTAAGAACTCTTTTGCCGATCAATTTTTCTACTTTATATACCACACTACACCTCCAACTTGTCTATTTACAATTTTTTGCGTTTGACCAGCAAAAGGAATTGTTAAATTTATTATTATACATTTTCTCAATAATTCGATAAGTCACTCCTCTAGTTTTATTTACGAATACCCAGTTTTTCGATAAGAATCTTATATCTTTTATTGTCATTATTCGACAAATATTTCAGCAAAGCAGACCTATGCCCAACCATCTTAAGCAGTCCTCTACGGGAAGTATGGTCCTTTTTGTGCGATTTTAAATGGTCGCTTAAATGGTTGATCCGCCCCGTGAGCAATGCTACCTGCACCTCTGGAGAACCTGTGTCCGTTTCATGTACCCGAAGATTACTGATAATTTGCTGTTTTACTTCTTTATTCATCATTTTCCTCACATAAAATTACGCTGTATATGTGCCATTTTTTCTCAAGCACAACCCTAAACTATATAACATACCGTAAATTAACTTATGGAGTATATCAAAGCTTGACAGCCCTTTGCAATAAAAAAATTTTACAGATTCTCTAATATTTGACCATGTAAACTTTCAGCATCGTCCTTATTTGTCGAAAGAAATGTCATGCCAAGTATATTACCGCTCAGTGCACAGATAAAGAAAAATGGAAAAGGATAGGAACTGTACGGTCTTCCGTGCTTAATATGGCCAATCGTTTCTAGAGTGTTTTTTGCATGAGTGTATCGACAACTAATCTTAATCATTCCTTCTTGACAACCTCGTTCTTATAATACTGCTCAACAAAGACTTGTTTGATCCTTTTCAATTCCGGTTTCGGTAAATTTCCCAATATCTCCCAGCTCATGTTAAGTGTCTCTTCAATCGTTCTATTTTCTTCTTCTTTCTGTAAAAGGAAAACCTTTTCAAATACTTCTGAAAATTTGATGTACTGCACATCGATGGACGTTAATGCGGATTCGCCCAGCACAACAGCAAGTTCCCGCGCATTTTTTCCTCTGGCATACGCCGCATAGAGTTGATTTACCACGTCGGCATGGTCTTCCCGTGTCTTATCCTTGCCAATTCCCTTGTCTTTCAGTCGTGACAGGGATGGCAAGACATCAATAGGCGGGTAAACTCCCTGTGCATGAAGTAATCGGCTCAGGATGAGCTGCCCTTCGGTAATATACCCCGTCAGGTCCGGGATGGGATGTGTCTTGTCATCTTCCGGCATCGTCAAAATGGGTATTTGGGTGATCGAGCCTTTTTTACCTTTCATACGCCCTGCACGCTCATAAAGGGTGGCAAGGTCGGTATAGAGATACCCCGGATACCCCCGACGTCCCGGTACCTCCTTTCTCGCCGCAGAGATCTCACGCAACGCCTCACAGTAATTTGTCATATCGGTAAGGATAACCAGCACGTGCATATCCTTTTCATAGGCAAGATATTCAGCAACGGTCAACGCCATACGCGGTATGGCAATACGCTCGATAACAGGGTCGTCTGCCAAATTGATAAAAAGCACAGCACGTTCGAGGGCGCTGGTGCGTTTAAAATCGGTAATAAAGTAATGAGCCTCTTCAAAGGTAATGCCCATAGCTGCAAAAACCACGGCAAATTTTTCTTCGAACTGAAGCACCCTTGCCTGGCGGGCAATCTGTGCTGCAATCTTTGCGTGGGGAAGTCCTGCGCCAGAAAAAATAGGGAGTTTTTGACCGCGCACAAGGGTATTCATCGCATCAATGGCAGAAATACCTGTTTGAATAAACTCATTCGGATATTCACGCGCAAAAGGGTTCATCGGGTTACCGTTAATATTTACATACACATTGGGCATAATCGGAGGCCCGCCATCAATCATCTCACCCGCGCCATTAAAAATTCTGCCAATGATGTCCGGTGATACGCCAATCTCCATCCCCTTTCCCAGGAATTTCACCTTAACATTTTCTCTGGCAATCCCCCGCGTTCCCTCAAATACCTGAACAAGCGCCCTACCTTCTGAAATTTCCAATACCCTTCCCCGCCGTATCTCCCCACTGTCCAGTCTTATTTCAGCAAGTTCGCCATACGTAACCCCATCCACTTCCTGCATCAGAATAAGGGGACCTATAATATCCCGCACATTCAAATATTCTTTAAACAATTATATCCCTCAATATTTTCATTGTTGGAAAAACGGATTGTGCTGTTTCTCATGACCTATGGTGGTACAGGGGCCGTGTCCCGGATATGCCATGACACGTTCGTCTAACGCAAACAACCGTGTTTTTATTGAGTGGATGATGTTGTCATAGGAACCGCCATAGAGGTCTGTCCTCCCAATCGACCCAGCAAAGAGTGTATCGCCGGTAAATACGATATTTTCCATAAGAAGACATATACTGCCAGGGGAATGTCCCGGTGTATGAATCACCACAACTGTTTCATTCCCCAGGACAATTTTGTCGCCGTCTTTCAATGGCCTGTCAACCTGAGGCATCGAAATCTTCGGGAGGCCAAAGGCGTTGGTTTGTTCGTTTAAAGAGCGCAAGAGAGGGATTTCATCTTCGTGGAGGAGGAATTGAGCGCCTGTCATATCCTGTAGTTGTTTGATTCCCCCTACGTGATCAAAGTGTGCGTGGGTATTAATCAGATACTTTAAGGTAAGGGTATGTTTCCTGAGTATCTTCAGGATATCGTCTGAATCCCCCCCCGCATCAATAATAATTGCCGTCTTGTCTTTTTCAGAACCCAGCACATAGCAGTTTACTTCCAAAGGACCAACGGTCAGTGTTTCAAAGATTACATTATTCATTTTCATGGTATTTATGATATGTTTTTAAGATTTTTCGATTTTGTGAATTTGTTACATTTTATCAGTAATTGCGAGTGTTTCAAGGCAATTTAATCCCTGCTATATTTATGCATAAATTAAAGACTTGCCTGAATTGAAACAAGATGTTAGTATAACGTAAAATTATTGGTATACGAAATATATAATAAAACTTGGATATTAAGGAGGACAAAAAGACATGAAGGGACTTATAAAATCAGCGCTTAAAAGTAATGAAATGATATACAGGTAGTTGATGAAAAAACGGAAGGTATCATCGTCATTGTGAATGAAATCAAAAGAAACAAGAAGACGATTTTAGGTATCTTATTCAAAAGATAGATACTGATATTGGACAGCTTAAAATTGGACAAAGAGCCGAAGTAAAGAGCGAAATTGGTCAGTTTGAAGTAAAAAGCGATATTGACAGTAAAAAGAACTGAAGTAAAGAACGATATTGGACAGCTAAAAGCCGAAAATGAATCAATTCAGGAATGAAGTAAAAGATGAAATTGACCAGTTAAGAACTGAAGTAAAAAATGAAATTGGACAATTACGGCAAGAAATGAGTCAATTAAACCAGCGGATTGATACCATAATCCAAATGCTGGTAAATATAAGGCAATCAAATTAATCCTTCGTAACAAAGCCTGCATGTACGTGTCCGCACGCCAACAGGGAGAATTCAGGACATACGTGTTAAGTTATGAATCTATAATTACCATCAACCCCCCTTGTTCTGGTAAAGAGACCTTGTCGGTTCGTCTTTACTTGTCCCCCGCTGGGGGGGTTAGGGGACATAGGTGTTAAGTTAAGAAATAAAAAACGCTGCGTGTGAATAAAATATTGATTATGTAATCCGAAGGGGATGTTGTGTATAGCATATCATGGGTATGGTATTGTGTGCCCGTAGGGGCTGACATAGTATCCTACCTGCCTGTGCTGTGCGGCAGCATGGCAGACAGGATATTTTTCGCACTATTTACACCCCTACGGGGTTGAATATTGTGATGTTTTCTATAACCATATCATCCCGGGATTTTCCCGTCAACCTGTTTCCCTATTGGCTCTTAACTATTCTGAGTCTTTACAAGTACTACAAATGAAATCATGTATGCTTAAACTTTAAAGCATTCATGATTTCTTGTTTTTATATTAATCGCAACTTACTGCTATCATTAGTACTTATAGCAATTTATTATTTTCTTAACTTAACACGGTATGCCCGCCAGCGGGGATAGTCGATCGCTTGGTCGTCTACTACCCATGCCCCCCAAAAACCGCTATTGTATTACCTTGTAAAAACTTCTTTTTTGTAAGTTTTTCACAATCCCATTTACTTCTTATCAGGCGGTGAAGTTTGTTTATAATGGAAAGATTGCTTCGCTCCGCTCGCAAAGACACTAGAGAAATTACTTTGCTGTCGCATGTAATGACAAGCAAGACAAGCCTTTTTGCACAGACTCTTTATGCCTGCCCAACATCAGACAAGGTAACTAAATAGGAAGATGCATATAACAATTTAAAAATAACACAAACAAAAAGGGGCAGGTTTAAGACCTGCCCCTTTAAAAAAAATGGTCAATAGCAATGTATGCTATGTCATAAATAGAAAAATCCCCTTAATCGGACAACCCATTTACTGGCAAAGGAACAGAACTATTACTTGACGAACCGTTTCCTAAAGCCCCATTACCTCCATACCCCCATGCCTCTACCTCACCGTTGGATTTCCGTGCTACACTGTGATACCCGCCGTCAGCAAGAGAGGAAACATTGTTGATGAGTTTTGTACGAACGGGGAATAGCCTTTGTATGGTAGTATTATCCCCTATCTGACCTTCGATGTTTCTTCCACATGCCCATACCTTGCCATCTCCCTTCAGGAAAAGCGTATGGTCTCTTGATGGCGCTATAGAGGTTAAATTACCAAAACCAGCCCCTCCTACTAAACCGGGTATATTTTTATTGGTAGTTCCACCATCTCCTAATTGACCACGCCAGTTTGCACCGCATGAATAAGCTATGCCGTCGGACCTCAAAACAAAACTACTGTTTCCACCGGCATAAACGGCGCAAATATCAACCAAAGAGCCCATCTGTACAGGGGTTAATTTCCCCGTATTTGTGCCGTCTCCCAATTGGCCTTCTGCATTATTACCGCATCCCCAGACGGTACCATCCCTTTTTAAGAACAGGCTGTGACGTCCACCGGCAGAAACTGCAACAATATCGGTAAAACCAGCAATTCCAAAACCTACCGGCACAGCTAAAGGTCGGTTCAGTGTTGTGTTATCTCCGAGTTGTCCATTGCCGTTATAACCCCATCCCCAGACTGTACCATCTGCAGCAAGTGCAAGGCTATGCCACGATCCGGTTGATATCTGGATGATGTTTCCGGGCAAACCACCGCTTTGAATAGGCACAGGAGAAGTCGTTGTACTGCCGTCTCCTAATTGTCCTTCGTTATTCCTTCCCCATGCCCAGACAGTACCATTCGCCATCAAGGCAAGCGCATGCCATCCACCATCTTCATCCGTATTACCAAATGAACTGATAGCCACAATGTCTTTAATGTTCAGTACCCTTACTGGCGAATCTCTTCGGTTGTCAGAGCCATCCCCTAGTGATGTCCAGCCGTTTGCACCCCAACTCCATACACTACCATCCCCTCTCAGGATGTAACAGTTATATTTGCTCCCCGTGACGAGGAGAGGTTCGCAGCATCCCAATACCTGCAAGGGACTCTTTACCTCGTAGAAAGGCCAATTGGTGTGTGGTCCGTTTCCAACTTCTCCATCCCAGTTATAGCCACAAGCCCAGAGTGATTTATCTTTTTGGTACGCTACGGTATGATAACCACCACAAGCTACCGCAGTGTTATTCTTGAAATTTGCGCCACCCATTAAAACAGGAATTTGGTTCTGCGTGGTATTCCCATTGCCCAATTGACCATATCCATTCCACCCCCATGTCCATACCGTGCCATCCGATTTTCTCGCTGCACTATGCACAGCGCCGCACGCAACAGATTTTACATTAAATAATCCACTTACCTGGACAGGCAAAAGTCTGGTGGATGTTGAGTTATCCCCTAATTGTCCATTATCATTCAATCCCCAAGCCCATGCTGAACCGTTTGATAAGCATACGAGGGAATGATTGTCGCCTGCTCCTATGGATGTTGCATTGGCAATTGTGACAACCTGCACAGGAACATTGCTATCTACAGTGTTCCCATTTCCCAATTGGCCAAACTGGTTTGAACCCCATGCCCATACCGTGTTATCGTTCTTCAAGGCGAGGTTATGAAATGCCCCGCACACAATAGCTACAACATTGGAAAGACCGCTGACTTGTACTGGGGTTAGCTTGTCATTATTCGTTCCGTCTCCTAATTGTCCATCACCGTTGAAACCCCATGCCCATACCGTGCCGTCCTTTTTTAAGGCAAGGCCGTGGTATGCACCGGCTGCAATTGCCTGTACATTACTTAAACCAGCAACCTGAACAGGGCTATTTCTCAGAATTGTAGTGCCATCACCTAATTCTCCCTCGTCATTATATCCCCATGCCCAGACTTTACCTTTGGAATCTAATGCGAGGCTAAACCACCAGCCGCCGGCAACTTTTTTTATGCCCGTAAGATTCGCTACCTCAACAGGACCACTGGCATTTACCGCTCCATAGGTCCATCTGCCCAACTGCGCAAAACCATTCCATCCAAATGCACATACGCTCCCATCATCTTTTACTATCAGGTTATGGTATCTGCCGGCTGTAAAGGCGACAATGGAATTCGTCAATCCCACTGCATTTACGGGTTTTTTGGCATCAGTGGTTTTGTTGTTGCCTACCTGACCACTTCCATTTTCCCCCCATGCCCAAACAGCATCATTGCCTCCCAATGCAAGACTGTGGTCTGAACCTGCTGCAACAGCTTTCGTGTTGTTAAGGGTGGTTATTTTTTTGAAGGTCTTCAAGTCAGTTGTATTACCCATCCCCAATTGGCCACTCGCATTTTCTCCGCATGCATAAACATTTCCGTCCGTTTTCAAAGCAAGGCTGTGTAATTCGCCACCATCAAATGCAATGACATCCTTAAAACCAGTCACTTTTTTGGGGGTATTTTGGTCTACAAGGCTATTAATGCCCAATTGACCGCTGCTGTTCGAACCCCATGCATAGACAGAACCATCACTTACAGCCGCCAGGCAATGAGCGCCGCCACATGCAATAACGGTTCCTGTAGTAATAACGTTCACATTGACAGGGATATTGCTATCGGTGGTTGTCCCGTCACCTAATTGTCCTTTGGTATTTGCACCCCAGCTACGCAACCCTCCATCGCACCTCAACGCAAGGGAAAATTCATCACCACATGCTATAGCAATAGCACTTTCAGAGTCTTGTACTTTTACAGGGACATTGCTATCGGTATTTGTTCCATCACCTAATTGTCCATTCAGATTTAAACCCCATGCCCAGACGGTGCCATCAGATCTTAGGGCAAGGCTATGGTTTTTACCTGCTGCTATGGCAATAACATTGCTAATGCCGTTCACCCGTACGGGTTTTTTACTATCGGTATTTGTGCCATCTCCCAATTGCCCATTGGTGTTTGCTCCCCAGGCCCATACGAATCCATCTGATTTTAAGGCGAGGCTATGCGACCCACCGCCAGCAACGGCAACGGCATCTCCTATATTATTTACCTGAACAGGTGTTTTTCTGGTTGTTGTGGTATTATCTCCCAACTGTCCCTTATCATTTAATCCCCAAGCCCAAACGGTGCCGTCACATCTTATATGCAGACTATGATTACCACCTCCTGAGACCCGTGAAGTGTGTGCATTTGATAAAGCATACGAATTCGCCGAAATACCTACGGCAGAAAATATAAGTACTATGAGAAAATACCAGATTGATTTATACATCGTTTTGTGTTTACTATTCATGTGTAGATTACCTCCTTGTAAAATTGACGCGCCATCTATATAACCGACATGTGCTGCAAAACCTGCCCAAACGCTCATAAATTCCCTTTTCAATTTAAGAACTTTTACCTCCCTTCTTAAACAGAAGACTCAAAAATTACATTTCCCTTGAGAACTTTTGATACATATAAAATATTGTAACTTAAATGGATTAATTTTTAAACTAAAATAGCAAGGAGAGACGCAAAATCTTGCGTCTCTACAATATTGAAATTCATGTCAAAGTTTTTTAAAACATAAAGTTATGCTTTCGGCGACTTTTTTCGCAATCGCACGCAGGGCGAGGCTTTAGCCTTGCCACGAAATGTCATTATGTTAAGGATTATTTAATCAAAACAACCCCCTGAATCCCCCTTTTTTAAGGGGGACTTTTACAGCAGGTGGCTTAACTTAATGACATTACCTTGCCACGTGCAACTCTAAAGGGTTGCCCTACAAAAACTTTGAAATTCCTTAACATTTAAAACATGCATGGC
>JAXMAC010000087.1:0-11571 GCA_046350595.1 Candidatus Brocadiaceae bacterium
GTTCGGGGTTCACAACTAAGAAATACTATAAGAAACTTATGCAATTAGACACTAGCAACTCTTTGACTGTGGTTATATCAATCCCATTCATTACAAGATGACTTGCAAAAGTGTGTCTCAAATCATGAAATTTGAAATCCTTAATCCCTGCATTTTTTAATGCCATATTGAAACTCCTCTTTACGAGGTATCCTAACTTTGGCTCATTTCTGGTGGATATAAGACGATCCCCATAAATATCTTTTATGAGTTTTTCAGTGTCAATGGTTCCCTTCCAACCTCCCGCTGATTTTTCAAATGCATCTTTTTCTCTTATAGAAGGGATTTCAATTATCGTTACAGTAATTTCTTTTCCTTCTGCAATATCTATTTTTTCCATTGGCTCAATTAGTCCTTTGGAAAATCTGGCTTTAATTGTTTTTCCCATTTTTAATTCTCTTTTTTAAAAGTGTAAAAAATTATTCGGGAGTATTAAATGTATTTCTCAATAGTATTTTTATGTTTATCGTTTATCAACAATGATGATACATATAATTTAATTGTATTTGAAAGCATCTTAATTGTTCGGGATGATACTGATAATAAGTATACTTTCATAACTGAAGATAAAAATTGCGGGAAAATAGGGCTAAAAGCCTTGAGATCATACTTTCCGTAATGTTTTCGTATTTACAATAGGTGAGAATTTTTATAGAGAGATTAATTTCTATTTCCTGATTCTTAATCTCCCATCTTTATAAACACAAAATTTGTTTAATAATTTACCCGCATATTTCACTAAGATATTTTCTACGACTTTTACTTTTTCGTCAGACTTCGCATCTTCAAGCCTTAGCAACAAGACTCCTCCATGAAATGATCCTGAATTGTAGATTAACTCCCCAAAATCCTTATCCATAGTAACAACCATTCGCTTTTCAGAGACAGCTATTTTCAAGATTTCTTTATCAGGGAGGTGTGGGTCTATATCTCTAACACTTTTTGTATCATATCCCTGATTGATGAGCCATTTTTCTACCTTTTTTCCTACTCCAACATCAACTAAGAATTTTAAGTTTTTTTGTTCCACCTTTAAGTACCAGTACCAACTTCAAATACCTGTTCTTCACTTACTAATTCAGCCGCATAAAGTAAAACGGCTTGAATATCTTCAGGCTCTAATTCAGGGTAATCTTCAAGCAGTTCCTGTACCGTAATTCCAGCAGCTAATGCCTTCAAAATTTGTTCGACAGTAATTCTTAACCCTCTGATAGTCGGTTTGCCAACCATTACTTCGGGATTAATGGTAATTCTGTCCAGTAATTGTTTGGAATACATCTTTCCTCCCTTAATTTTCAATAGTTGTAAAATCTCATAAGCTTATAAATCTTTGGACAAATTATCTCTAAAATCCTCTTTTCAATAACTCATTAGTTTGACAAATTATATACCCTTTTAGACCATATTTCACCTTATTTTCCCTTTTCATATAAAGTGGCTCAATATTTATATTTTACTGTAGTCAAATTGTAGTCAACTCCATCGGAATTCAAAAGGCCGAAGATTCGAATCCCCTCATCTCCATCAATAAATTCATGGCGTTGCTGGTGTTATTCATTCTTTGCAACCTTTAATATTGTAACTCGGTTGCTTAGTCAAGATATTATTGCGCGTAACGAAAGCTTTCAGCTTATGACTTGGTGCAAGGTAAGAGTATTTTCGTGTCATCTCAAATTTCTTACACTGCTATTTCAAGATTGATTCTATTATAGTCAACTATCGGCATCGATTCTTTACGTCCATCCTTTTTTCTTTGTATAGCAATCAAGCCTAATTCTGCTAATATGCTCATGTCTGTTACAATGCTTTTTATATCTCTCCTGGCTATTCTTGCAAGCTCCTGGATGCTCTTAGGGTGTTTTTCTCTGATTAAGTGAAGCAGTTCGATCCTCTTCGGTGTAATCGCCTTCCTGAATCCCTTAACACTTTCAAAATAAATAGCCTTTTCCTTGTTTACTTCTTCGCCTCGTTCTATTGCTTCACCGGCTTTTACAAAATCATCTAATACGTCTTTTGCGCTTTTTATACCAATTTTAAATTTTTTTACCTTCATAAGTTTCCCTTTTTAAATTTTTCTACATCACCGTAAAAGTCATTTACCAACGTCCTTAAATCAGTAAAACGGTAAGTCTCTGTTCTGCTTTCATAATGTCTGTGATCTCCCTTACCCTCAGCATTGTCATAACCAATTGCTCGTTTACCCCGTACAACATAAACAAGCGAATATTTATATCCATGCGGTTTATCAAATGTAGGCTTTTCTTGCCACAATTTCACCTCGATAATGTTTCCCGTATCCTCCACAACCTTAATGCGTTTTATAAGTTTACCCTTAACCATTGGTATAATTTACCAATAATACTTTTTAATGTCAAACTCAGCAATGCCAATCCTGGCAATTTCCTGAGTATGAGTTTTACTTCCTCACTTTATTTCTCAAATATTTTATAACATTGGTAATGTATACTTTTTCTGAAACAATATACGAGCAGTTCCTTTACTGTGGTTGAATGGGTATCACAAATATTGATGAATAACGTTACTACAAAGAAGATTGTACGGCTTTGATGGAGTAAATCGGCGCTTCCATTTTTACAAAACAGATATCCTGTTTACACAACTTTACCTTGATTTCTATTATGCAATCGGATATTTTCGAATAGTATGATATTTTAATTCATTAGATAAGTACCACAATGGATGTATTCATAAAAATAACTATTTTCTGGGTGTTATGACCAATTACATCGTTCTTGTCAAGCAGGTTCCCAACGTAACTCAGATTACCGGCAATGCCTTTGATCCTGAGACGGGTACTCTTAAACGGGGCGTTTTGCCGAGTGCTATCCATAAACTTGATACGGATGCGCTGGCATTTGCCGATAAGATGAGGCAGTCCTCACCTGGCAAGATCGTTTGTCTTACCATGGGTACCCCCATGGCTAAGGATGTCTTGATATATTCGTTAGGGAGGTGTGTCGACGCTGCCGTGCTTCTTACCAACAGGGTGTTAGGGGGAGCTGATACCCCTCCGACTGCAAATCCCTCAAATTGCATCCACTGCAAGACGTGTCAGAGAAAGTGTCCGTTTGATAATATCAATAGTAAATAATGAGTAAAAAATTCTTAGCATAATGAAACGATCCAATATAGTTCTTGCTATAACTGCAGTTGCAGGCACCTTCGCGCTCGGAGTGGTTACGCAGATTTTTCGGCCTGCGGAAAAAGTCAATGCACTCTGGCTTGTTATAGCTGCAGCATGTTTCTTTGTAATATCATATCGTTTTTATGGCGCATTTCTTGCAACAAAAGTACTGTGCCTTGATGATAAAAGGACGCCGCCTTCAAAAAGATTAAGAGATGGCAGGGACTATCATCCCACCCATAAATGGGTGCTCTTTGGCCACCACTTTGCAGCAATTGCAGGAGCTGGTCCGCTAATAGGGCCGGTGCTTGCGGCGCAATTTGGGTATCTCCCGGGGTTTTTGTGGATATTGATAGGCGCATCACTCGGCGGCGCTGTGCATGACACGGTGATTCTGGCAGCATCAGTGAGGAGAAACGGCAGGTCGCTGGCTCAGATTGCTCGGGAAGAGGTCGGCCCGGTTGCCGGAATTACCGCAGCAATAGCAATCTTATTTATTATCATCGTTGCCCTGGCAGGATTGGGTCTCGCTGTTGTCAACGCCCTCTCCCATAGCGCCTGGGGTGCATTTACCATAGCCACAACAATACCCGTAGCGCTCTTTATGGGACTATATCTCTACAAGATCAGGTATGGGAAGGTATTAGAAGTCAGCATTATCGGCGTAATCCTTTTGGTGCTGGCAGTCTTTTTCGGTGGATATATCCCCGGATCATTCCTTGAACCGTATTTTAATCTGGACAAAAAGCTCCTGGTCCTTCTCATGGCGCTTTATGGTTTCATTGCATCAATACTTCCGGTATGGATGCTTCTCTGCCCCAGGGACTATCTTTCCACCTATATGAAGATAGGGACGGTTATACTTCTTGCCGTTGGCGTGATATTTTTGGCGCCCACTATCCACATGCCTGCGGTTACGCAGTTTGTCCACGGCGGTGGTGCTGTAATACCAGGGACGCTCTTCCCGTTTATGTTCATAACCATTGCATGTGGCGCGATATCCGGGTTCCATTCCCTCGTTTCGTCAGGCACGACCCCGAAAATGATAGAAAATGAGTCGGAGATAAAGATGATAGGTTTTGGCGCCATGCTGGCGGAGGGGTTTGTCTCGGTAATTGCCATTGTTGCCGCAACGATATTGATGCCGGGAGACTATTTTGCAATCAATACCCATCTCTCATTTGACGACCTGGCGAGTCTGGGTTTTCCTGTAAGCCATATTTCCGAACTCTCGGAGGCTGTAGGTACCGATGTTGCCGGCAGGCCGGGCGGCGCGGTTTCTCTTGCCGTCGGCATGGCCTCAATATTTTCAAGCCTTCCGGGTATGAAGTCCCTCATGCCGTATTGGTATAACTTTGCACTCATGTTCGAGGCGCTCTTTATCCTTACAACAGTCGATACAGGCACGCGGGTAGCACGATTTATTCTTCAGGAATTAGGCAGTTATGCTTACAAACCTTTGGGGAGAACAAGTTGGATTCCCGGGACGATACTGTCAAGTCTTGTTGTGGTTGGTTCATGGGGATACCTTATCTATTCAGGAAATATATCAACCATCTGGCCGATGTTTGGCGTGGCAAATCAAATCCTGGCAGCAATTGCCTTCTGCGTGGGTACTACGATCATCATAAAAATGAACAAACTCAAATATGCCTGGATGACATTTGTGCCAATGGTATTCATGTTTGCGACAACCTTTACGGCGTCTTACCAACTCTTCTTTGCGTTTATTGAAAAGGCAGCCATATCAACAACGCCGGAGGATGCGTTTACCTTCCGGCTTGACGCAGTTCTCGTTGCCTCCATGGCAATCCTTGCCATAATTGCCCTCTTTGACTCCGTTCATAAATGGTATGGTTATCTTTCAGGAAAAAGAGAGATTGTTACAACTGAGGTTGTTACGTGGGATCATGACTTAGAAGTGCATTGACACTGTTCCTCTCGTTAAGACAAAATGCTCACAACCCAAATTTGTCAACCAGGTGGATAGTGACTGATGTATCTCCTTCGCCAACTTGAAATTTAACCTCATTCCATTTTGGATGACGTCTTATTTTTTGGACGTCAAGCATTGAAAACCCGACTGGTTCTTCAGGTATTCCCAGAATGCCGCTGCGTTCTAATTTACCGCTACTATTAAGATCGTGATATGAAGAGAGGGAATACTCGCCTGGCTTTAGATTTCTAATTCTATATTTCCTGAACTGCTCCGTAAATTTAATAAGTTGCGCATCTATTTCCACATACCCCTTGTCTCTTTTCTCATGACATTCCTTATTATCACAGATCGAAAAGCGCACAGGGGCTTTATTACTACCATGCGCAAATCTATCCACGGTAACAATCACGTCTCCAGCAAAAACGTGAATAGAAAATAAAACAGACATTAAACCCAAACAAATATAGATCATTTTACGCATCTTTGTTTTTCCTACTAGGAGGTAGAGACGCATTGCAATGCGTCTCTACAATAATCCACTCGTGAGAGGGGGGTGTAAAATAGTATCAGAAAGTTTGAAATTCCTATGTATTTACATTTCTATTTTCATCAGATATGCAACAACAGCTAATATCACACTCAGGACAATGCGATAATACCCAAAACATTTGAAGCCGTGCTTATTCAGGAAGCCAATAAAAGCCTTGATTGCGAACAGAGCCACGACAAATGCCACGAGACTTCCCATAATCAAGATTGCAATATCATGACGTTGGATTGTCTTATATGAGTCCATCAGCTTCTTGGCGCTAGCGCCAAGCATCGTTGGAACGGCGAGAAAAAACGAAAATTCTGCTGCTGTTCTCCTGTTAAGCCCTACCGTCATTCCTCCTATGATGGTTGCCCCTGCACGTGACACACCCGGTATCATCGCTATACATTGAAAGCAACCGATTTTAAAACTTTGCATCCAGGATACTTCCTGTTCTTTCGTTTCGCTGGCGTGCTTAAACCATCGATCAACAAAAATCAGGACGATGCCTCCGATAAATAGTGTAACAACCACTACCCATGCATTCTCTAATAAAGCATCAATATAATCGCCCAGAAGAAAGCCTGCAACTGCTGCCGGGATGAATGCGAGTGCTAATTTTAAGTAAAATTTGAAAGAGGTAAAAAATTTACGCCAGTAAAGTACTACCACCGATAAAATAGCGCCTAATTGTATGACGATCTCAAAATTCTTCGTAAGGGTATCCTTACTGATTCCCATAAACGTAGAAGCAATCACCATATGGCCGGTTGACGAAATAGGTAAAAACTCAGTGACGCCTTCGATAACGGCAAGTATTAAAGCCTGTAAATAGGTCATATATTATCTTCCTCTTCTTTAATTAAATTTGTTCTCTGATACTAACAAAGTATCTTTTCATGTAAATAGCGGTTATTTACAAATAAATCTTAAAAATATAATATCTCAGCCAAATATAAATATTTGATAAGATAATCATCTCCATAGTGAGGGGTATTCCATAGATAAGATATTTTTTGAATGATATGGGATATCCCGCCCTTTCTGCAAGGCCAAGGGTGACGACATTTGCAGAAGCCCCAATGGGTGTTGCATTCCCCCCAAGACAAGTCCCAAGCGCTAAAGACCACCACACTGGCATAAGTGTTGGGTGCTGGACAATTGCTTTAAAGTCCGATCCGGAGGGTAACACTGCCTGTGCCATGTTTATAACAAGGGGAATTATGCTGGTGATTAAAATGGTATTTTCAACAACGGTCGAAACGAGAGCAGAAAACCATAAGATGACAATCGCTGTAAAAAACATGTTTTCGGGATTTGGCTTTGTTAATGAAACCATGTTATCCGAGATTTTAGAAATCAATCCTACCTTAATAACGCCGCTTACAACAATAAACAGACCGATAAAATAGAAGAGGGTTGACCACTCTAATTCCTTTAATATGTTTTGTGCGTTTTCCCTTGATAGAATAAGTAAAACACCAGCCCCTAAGAGGGCAATTGTCGCAGGCTCAAGATTAAGTTTGTCACTGAAGACAAACCCCGGGATGACCAGTCCTAATACACAGACAGACTTTACTAACAAACTATAGTTTTTAATAAGGTCGTGTTCATTTATGGCCAGTACTCTTTGTCTTACTTCCTCTTTGACCCAGAGTTTCCTGCCGAAGAGGAGTTTTATAGTCAGGATGAAGAATGAAAAAACAAAGAGTACAGCGGGCGTCATATGATAGATAAAATCCATAAATGTCAGATGCACTTTACTGGCAATTAATATATTAGGTGGGCCGCCAATGAGCGTGGCCGTACCGCCAAGACTAGAGGCCATAATTTCAGACAATAAAAATGGAAAAGGGTCCAACTCCAGTTCATCGGCTATAAATAAACTCACAGGAATTATGATGAGTACCGTGGTTAAGTTATTGAGAAAGGAAGAGAAGATTACCGTTATACTGGTAAAAAGGATAAGAATCCATATAGGTTTCCCTCTGGATAGTTTTGCGGTTTTTATCGCCAGAAATTGGAATATACCTGTTTTGCTGAGGATATTGACGATAATCATCATGCCGATAAGGAGAAATATAACATTGTAGTCGATGGCATATTTATCTTCATAGAAGGCCTCATGCTGAGTAACTATTTTGAGTACCATCATCAAACCGGCGCCAACTATTGCGATTTTTGTTTTATCAAGCCTTTCAGAGATAATTAATCCGAAGGATACAATAAAAATACCCGTGGCAATCCAAAAGAACATGAGCTTGTTTCCTTATGAAAATGTTCACTCTCTCGTCAGAATATTCATCATATATCTTATCAGGTTGATAAGATGCACAATCCCGACGACATTACTATCCCTGACTACAGGAAGAGTGCGTATTTTATGAACAACCATAAGGGCAGCAGCCTTAATTACGGTATCATCTTCATGTACCGACAAGATTGTTTTTGTCATAATTTCTGCGATAGCTAAGTTTCTATTTTCTAAGCATTTTTTTTCTAAATAATTTTCATCCATTGCCGGGATAAGCAGTTCATCTATGGATAAATACTTGGGTATAAGAACTTTTACAAGGTCCGCCTCAGTTACAACCCCCACCAACTTATCCTCTTTATCAACCACAAAAACAACGCGATACTTAACCTCATCGAGTGTTTTTATAAGATGTTCAAAGGTATCTGAGGTTCGCAGGAGATTTGGAGATGCGTCCATAATATCTTTCACCCTCATAATCTTTCACTCCTAAGATTTGTTGAGTCAAATTACTCGCTATTTAATTTCTCCATAAAATAACATTAAACATGGTGAAATCAAAGGTAAATTTAGAGATTTAAGTTTATATGAAATGTCATATTAAGGTTAGTATTTTTACGCACACGGAGGTTTTTTTCATAAATTCTTTACCATATTTAAAAAATTCAAACCCTGGAATTTTATTGACACTTAATAATTAAAAAGATATATTAACGGAATTATAATATTTTATTGATTTAGATATTGCGAGTTCGACTTCTGGGAACCTTATCGATTATATAATGAAGGCCTTGTTCTGAAAGCACATCCAGAACAAGGCTTTTTCCCTATTATAATCTCGTTTGGCGTAGATGTAGTCTTTTTAATTAAATTTTTCTTATTTGACATAATAAATCTTTTCACTCTGATAATTTGACGCTCCTCAAATTATACTTTTTACACTTCTCATTACATTCAACATGTAAACAACCATCTTCAAAACATAAACATGTATCTGATACCCTAAGCTGAATCTTATGAGTTTAAGATGGTCGGCACATGTGACTCCGTTAGATTCATCACTTTATCAAGCACGATTCCTTAAGCAAAATCTCCCCATTTTTATTTTATAAACACGGGAGATATTTAAGGACTTTTTACGTAACCTCTTTTAGGGGAAATTTCCCATACTCAATAGTAAACTTAGTTGGAGACAGCAAATTTATGACTAAAAATTATGTTGGGGGAATAATAAAATCCCTGGGCCTTGTTTTTGGGGATATTGGAACAAGCCCCATTTATACCCTCCCGGTTATTTTCCTTTTAGTAAAGCCTACCGAGGCAAGTATCATGGGTGTTATTTCCCTTATTGTTTGGACACTCATCCTGATTGTTTCGATCGAATATGCATGGCTTGCCATGAGCCTTGGCAGAAGAGGTGAAGGGGGGACTATTGTACTTACGGAAATACTTGTCCGCTTGCTTAAGGGGGGGAAAAAAACAGCTCTCGTTACACTCCTGTCCATTTTTGGCATATCTCTCCTTATTGGCGATGGAGCGATCACCCCTGCCATAAGTATCCTGAGCGCCGTTGAAGGTTTACAACTCATTCCAGGATTGGAGGAAATAAGACGAGAACACATTCTTATTATTGCGGGTGGAATTGCAATAATCCTCTTTTCCTTCCAAAAAAAGGGGTCAGATAAGGTTGCGGGGACATTCGGGCCTATCATGCTCGTATGGTTTTTATCACTCGCGGTCTCCGGGGTTCTTTCAATAATTCAACTTCCCTCTATAATTAACGCTCTCAATCCATATTATGCATTAAATTTTTTAATAGAGAATAGAATTACGGGATTTTTTGTGTTATCAGGGATTTTTCTTTGTGCGACGGGCGCTGAGGCATTGTATGCTGATATGGGACATATGGGAAAGAAACCTATTGTCAGAGGGTGGTATTTTGTCTTTATTGCCCTCATATTAAATTATCTTGGGCAGGGCGCTTTTTTCATACAACACCCGTATACAAAAAATGTGCTCTTTGAGATGATATTTCACCAGGCGCAAGTTCTTTACATCTTCATCCCATTTCTCGTCCTTACCGTTATTGCTACCGTTATTGCCTCTCAATCTATGATTAGCGGGATGTTTTCCATTGTTTACCAGGGGATTACTACCCGTATTATGCCTATGTTTAAGGTAGACTATACATCAACTGAAATGAGGTCTCAGATTTATATTCGATTTGTTAACTGGTTTTTACTCATCTCTGTTTTACTTATTATGTATATATTCAAGGAATCAGAGCTACTCGGCGCTGCTTATGGTTTATCGGTAACCGGGACAATGACCATTACCGGCATCATGATGACGTGGATATTTTATTTAAAAGGCAAGATACTGAAGGGTCTTGTTTCGTTACTTCTGACTTTTATTGATATAGCGTTTTTTCTATCGAATACCTATAAAATACCCCACGGCGGTTACTGGTCAATCATCATTGCGTCTATACCGCTTAGTATAATTTTGATATATATGGGAGGCCAAAAAAGATTGTACAAGAAACTCAGGCCCCTTGAATTACGCACATTCCTTGTGGGTTATAATCAGGTATACAAAAGCCTGAACAAAATTAAGGGAACGGCACTTTTCTTTTCCAGGGAAATAAACAGAATCCCTTCTTATATTGTCCATACCATGTTCGTAAATAATATTATTTATGAAGAAAACATTATTGTTTCCATGGTCACGCTCAATGAACCCTTTGGCGTTACGGGAAATTTTATTGATAACCCTGCGGATGGGTTAAGGGTGTTTGAGATTCAAGCCGGGTATATGGAAATGGTGAAGGTGAACGATATATTGAAGGCGGCGGATATAGAGGAAAAGGTAATATTTTTTGGCCTCGAAGATATAGTGCCTAAAAGCTTACTGTGGAACATATTTTCAATAATCAAGAAACTTACCCCGCACTTCGTCCAATTCTACGAACTTGCGCCACGCAAGCTTCATGGAGTTGCCATGCGGATAGAAATGTAACGTGTTAAAGAGTTTCTCAATCTGTACCGCTTTACAAAATCATTTTCAGAATTCTTACTCAGGATGTTTTTCAGATTCAAGAATAGTTGGGGCAATGATCCGTTTTAACCCGGCGCCCTTAGCGGCATCCATGACATATACGATCTCTCCATAGGGGACATTTTTGTCTGCACGCAATACAAGCGTTTTATCGTCCTGTTTGGTAAAGGCGCTTTTCAGTATGGTAATAAGATCCTTCCTCTCAACCGGTTTATTTTGAAAGAAGAACTGGCCATCCTGGGAAATTATCAGTACCCGCTCCTCCAGTTTGCTGGTAGCGGCGTACTTTGTTGATGGAAGTTCCAGCTTGATATTCGGTTGCTCCATAAAAGTGGAGGTAACGAGAAAAAACAAGAGGATCAGAAAGAGCATATCCACCATGGAGGTAAGATTAATAATATTTTTTGTCGTGCGTTTTTCTCGAAATCGCATAGCTTTTGTAAAAAAATTTGAATTATATAAAGTACTTAAATTTTAGTATATATTTGTAAGTTTTCATGTTCGAAAACATATTGTTAAACTTATTTTGGATTTTCGAACATTAATCACTTAATAAAGTACAAATATAATCAATTGAGAAGAAAAATAACCCTGCTATTAAAACA
>JAXMAC010000087.1:11581-14588 GCA_046350595.1 Candidatus Brocadiaceae bacterium
GCATAGCTTTTGTAAAAAAATTTGAATTATTTATTTCTATCCGGTTTATATGATGGATAGAGTATATTCAGAATGTGCATGGAGTATTCTTCCATTTCAAGCACAAAGGTATCTACTTTTTTATCAAAATAACTGTAGGCAACGAGGGATGGGATTGCAATGAAAAGTCCCAAAACTGTTGTCCGTATGGCCTCTGAAAGTCCGCCAGAAAACGCCTTGGCCTGACCCAGTCCCAGTTCAGAGATAATCCCGAAGATACTTTCCAGTCCTAATACCGTTCCCAGCAAACCTAACAGGGGAGCTACTGCGGTAATAACTTCCAGAACCAATAACCTCTTTTCGAGTTCTTTCGTCTCCTGCCTTCCGGCAGCCTGGATGTCAATATACTTCTCTTCCCGTGAAAGATGATTATTTATAAGAATCCGCTTCAACAACTTTGAAAAAGGACCGGGTATCACTTCACACTTGGAGAGCGCCTGGGGAATATCTTCCGGGCTGCGTATGGTTGCTATGGTTTGCAATATCTCCGGTTTTAAAATCTTATTCCTGCGTAAATTAATTGCCCGCTCAATAATCACCGCAAGGGCCAAAATAGAACACACGAGCAGTGGTATCATGATGGGACCACCACCTAAGAGCCATTCCAAAGTATTATTACCTCCTCTTTATGAATTGTTACAGAAATTACTATAAGAAATAGAAATTAAAACGCACCTCAATGGATGGTTCCTTGATTTTAGCAGGAAAGGGCTTCAAAGGCGCTGCATTTTTAATCGATGATATCAACCTTGAAGCAAGGGGAAAATTCCCTGCATCATCCACTATCTTCGTATCGTCAATAGAACCATCGGGCAAAACTTTAAACTCTACGATGATCGGTTTGTCATCCCTTGTTTCGAGTTTTATTTCTGCACGAGTCCCATAACCAAGAAACCAAAAAAGGGATATCCTGTCCCTGATATGTTTAAAATAATCGGCATATTCATGTTTTTTTACGTTAAATGACGGCATCCCCGAAATTGCTGCATTCGATATCGTATCTTCAAAGAGCACCGGATCATTAGCTGACCCTTCCTTTTTTGCATTCACATTAATGGAAACCTTTGGCTTTGGAATTTCTCCGGGACTTTCCTGCTCATCCAACCCCCTTTCAAACGTGCGTTGAGGTTCCGCACCCGGTGATTCAGAAGGTGGAACAACCATTTCCTGTTTGTGTGCAACAATACTTTTCGCTTCTTTTGCCACTTCTCCCTCTTTTGCTTCCTTTAATTCTTTTGTTTTTTTCTCTTCATGGGTTTCAATTTCTTCTTTTGCTGTTTTGTCGTCTTCTCTTTCTACCAGTTCCCTATCCGGCAACTCTTTTTCATCTGTCTTAAATGTGTTTATTACGTCGTCTTTCTTTTCCGTAAACAATACCCCTTCGCGGGAAGAAATCGGCTCCCCTTCTTCCTCATCCTGCTGAATGCTGCGTCCAGATGTTTGCTGTTCCTTTCTGGGTATTTCTCCTGCATTTTTCGTCTTTACCTCTTTATCTGTTTGAACAAATTCTCCAGCCTCGGTTGTCTCTCTCCTACTTTCCTGGGGTAATATTTGATTCTGTGGTAACTGGACAGGTGTTACGGGTTCTCCTTGCTTTTCGATGCCTTTCGGTAAATTGGCATGTCTGGGCGGCATATTTCTGTCCTGATGGGTATCGACCGGAGACAATGGTTGTGGGGCCACAACCTGTTCCTGTGGTTGCGACTCACCGCCGCCCGGTAGATTTAACCCACCCTTGCCTAACAAGGGCGCGGTTGAATGTCCGCCTGCATGGGGTTCATTGTTGATCGGTTGTTTATCATTAGGAAAGTAGTCTTTTGCCAGAGAACCTTTTTCGCCAATCTTATCTGATTCAATCGTCGATTCCTCATCTTCTTTATTATCAGAGGTATCGGTGAATATTTTATGCTGTTTTTTTTCAGGGTCTTTCTCTTTTTTTTCCTCTTGTGCCTCATTTTTATTCTGTTTTACGTCTTTCTCCGGTGTTTCTTTTAATGTGGCAGAATCTTCAATGTCCAGGGTGACGGTATAGTCGCTTGGTTCACGGACAAAGCTATCGCGAAGTGATCTTAAACTGAGGATTTGGCTTGTCTGAGGTGACAGGAAGATGATGATCCCATGAATCGCCAGTGACGCTGCAATAAGGAGAAAAAAAAGGTTTTTACTAAAAAATTCTGTGCGGAATCTGGTGAACATATTTTTACGTTATGTATGTGCAGGATAAAGTGAAAGCTCATGTGTTAAAACACAGAGATGCGGGGTGTGATGCCTTGTTAGTATTCAATCCTCAATGGTTTGTTTTCTTTTACGGTTCTGATGGTATGATATATTCGCTCCCAACAAACTTCATAAAATTTTACAGGATGTCTAATTTATTGTCAATGAGAATTCTATATAAATGAAATGAGGTTTTTCCCTTCACTATATTTTTATACACCTGTAGGGGCGAGGTTGCCTCGCCCCTACAACAGCATTGAAATTTAGCCAATCTTTATAAACATAGACTTATTTGCGCCGCAGATTGGGCATTTTTCTGGTGCTGCCTTTTCTACCGTATTACCGCACACCTGGCAAACATAATAATCCACGGTCTCGTTCTTACCCAGATTATTCAATGCCTTCTGGTAAAGATCGGCGTGGATTTTCTCTACCTTGTTTGCAAAATCAAAACTCTGCTGAGCCTGCTTATTCCCTTCCTTTTTTGCCTCTTCAATCATCTGGGGATACATTTTGGTGAATTCAAAGGTCTCCCCCCCAATAGCCTCCTGGAGATTTTCCTTTGTGCCCTTTACGCCACCCAGTACCCTCAAATGGGCATGTGCGTGTACAGTCTCCGCCTCTGCCGCTGCGCGGAAGAGCTTTGCAGTCTGTTTAAAACCTTCTTCCTCTGCCTTTTTGGCGAATGCAAGATATTTCCTGTTTGCCTGAGATTCACCCGCAAAGGCGTTCTTCAAGTTATCAACGGTTG
>JAXMAC010000088.1:0-14596 GCA_046350595.1 Candidatus Brocadiaceae bacterium
TCCGAAATTGCATTGTTGGTAGGAGCCGTCTCCTGACGGCGACGGGCATTGCGCAACGGTAAGAACATGGCTGATCCAACTGGAATGCCCGGTCGCCAACAGGAGTTGGCTCCTGCCAAATACGTTGAAATTTCTTTACATTAAACTATGAATCTATCCAACAAGGTCATACTTTCAACCACCGTTGTATTGGTCATTACCATACCGCTCTTGATATTTGCTGTCTTCTATTCCACAAGGGGTATCATCAAAAAGTCCATCGAAGAGAACCAACTGCAAATGGCAAGAAATATAATGGCCACGATTGATCGTATTATGGAAGACGCCTGCGAAGATATCCGGATGTCCGCAAATAACGAAACCATTGCTAAATGCCTGGCAAGATTAACAGATAATACAAGGCAAAAAGGTGCTTCCCTGCCGGAAGTAACCAGAAAAGCGATAAAAAGGGAGTTGGAAATCACTATCGAAAAGGCGATGCTGTCGTCAAAACATTGGTATACCCTGGAGGTGGTTGATAATGAAGGAAATGTCGTTGCTTCAACACACGCAGGAAATCACGTCTCTAATATAAAGAATCTTTCACAATACAAGCTTGCGTTCAGTCACGCCATGCACGGAAAGAAATACTATTCCGAACTGCTCATTTCTCAGGATACCGGCATGCCTACGGTAATATTTGCGGCGCCGGTATATAGTCAAAGCAAGACCAATCAAATAATAACAAGCGCGGTAATTGGTAATTTTGCATGGGCTGCGATTGGGGACTTATTAGAGTCTCTTCCTGCAACGATCAACGCACAACTTTTTAACAAAGACGGTTATTTTATTGCCGGCAGGGCTTGTAACAGGAAGGTAATTCTGAAAAAAAGCCTGATTTTCATTGAACCGGTAAAGCAAATAGTAGAGGGAATACGTAGTAGTAGTTACCTGACAGGGTGCGGAGAATTTGGACGTGTGTATGGAGTAGCGGTGCGGCAAAAAGGGCTGCATGGCTACAAAGGAAACCGGTGGGGATTGCTGCTGGAGGTGCCTTCGGCTTATGTGATGGAACCTATTGCTCTCATGTCCAGAAAAATTGCCCTCGTTATACTTGCTTGTGAAGGATTTTTTATGGCGTCCATCTTTCTGGTAATAAAGAGGATGACCTTGCCTATCAAAGACCTGACCAGAATGGCAGCAGCCATTGGGCAGGGCAATTATTCCACCAGAATTGCAGTTACCTCAAAAGATGAAATAGGCATCCTGGCAGGCACTTTCAATCTCATGACGGAAAACATAGAAGGTCACATAAACGAACGCAAACAGCGGGAAGAGTTGTTGAGAAGGCAGGCGCAGATGCTCGACCTCGCCAGAGACGCTATCATAATCCGGGACTTTGACGACAAGATTACCTACTGGAATCATGCCGCAGAACTCCAGTATGGATGGACGGCTGAAGAGGCGGCAGGCCAATATCCTTCAGAATTGCTGAATACTGCCTCTTCCATTTCGCAGGATGAAATTACTGCCGTAGTGATGCGGGATGGAGTATGGGAGGGCGAACTGGTTCAGACGAGGCGCAATGGTGTTGAAATAACGGTATGGAGCCGTTATAAACTGCTGACAGACGAGGAAGGCAGGTTAACGGGTGTGCTTGAGATTAACCGTGACATAACTGAAAGAAAGAAGGCTGAAGAAACGATACGAAATCTTTCGATGACCGATGAACTTACCGGCATTTACAACCGGCGTGGATTTATGACCTTCACCCAACAGGCGTTGAAGATAGCCGGCAGGATGAAAAATGTCGTATCGCTGTTCTTTGCAGACGTTGACGGATTGAAATGGATCAATGATAACCTGGGACACGACCACGGCGATATGGTGATCCTCGATGCGGCAAATATACTGAAAACCACCTTCAGGGAATCGGACATCATTGCGCGCATGGGCGGCGATGAGTTTGCGGTAGTCACGACGGGAGATTCCTTATTTAACGCGGAAACCCTTATCGCCCGTTTACAGGAAAACATCGAAAAACACAACAGAGAAAAAGACAGGCCGTTCAGGCTATCCATAAGTGTAGGGATGATGCGGTACAACTTTGCGCACCCGAAAACCATTGAAGACCTGCTGGTGGAAGCGGATAAACAGATGTACGAGCAGAAGCGAAAGAAAAAAGAAAAAATGAAGACGGTGGATTATAGAAGGGTGGGGTAGATGGGGGGGAACGAAGGATGTGGGGTTTAAATCCAAAATCCGAAATCCGCTGTTTGTAGTTTGTAGTAGCGACTTCAGTCGCTTAGTTGTAATAGACACTATCCGGATATGACGACTGAAGTCGTCACTACGAACTTCAGAAATAATACCAGTAAGTTTTCCCTCTTTTATAGACCCGAAAGCTCGTAGTATCTTGTACAAATCTTATATATATAGTCTTAAAACCCTTATAAAATAAGCGCCCCCAGCAGGATTCAAACCTGCAACCTTTGGCTCCGGAGGCCAACGCTCTATTCAGTTGAGCTATAGGGGCGTATTGTGGTCAGCTTATTTTGCCGATTAGTGTGGAATTTACAACTTGCGAATAAGGATTTTACTTATAAATATAGTTGAAATCAAGGTTAATATACACGACAAGTGGACAAAATATCGATTAGATAATCCCGAAGGGAGGTCATTATTATAGCATATCGTTTTGCAATTATTGTTAACCCCATAGGGGTGGCATGGTATTATTATTTTCGCAATATTTTACCCCTATGGGGTTGAATATTGTGGCGTGTTTTTTTCTATAATCCTGGCGCAGTATAGCCGCAATCAATTCTCCTTTATGAAAGGGGGGAGATTGCTTCGGAAAAGACCCTCGCAATGACACGGACTATACGCTTTGATGGTATACAGTACATTGTCATTGTGCATAGTGCTTTGTTGTTGCAAAGAGGATCCCCTTATTCTGTCATTACGAGCGAAGCGAAGCAATCTTTCTCTCATAAACAAACAGTGCCTCTTGATAAGGGGTGAAGGGAGTTTGAAAAAAACTTATTTCATTGACAAAGTTAAGCATGGTCAATATAATGTTTCAACTTAATGACGCAAATATTGTATTTTAGCAAACTTATGAATTGTTATCTCATTGATTACATGGTAATTCAACTCATTGATGAAAGTAAGCGTTCTTGATTTAAAACGGCAATATGACGGCATACGGGAGGAAATCAATAAGGCAGTTTTGGAGGTAATTGCCAGCCAGTCGTTCGTACTCGGTCCTTTTGTTGAATCATTTGAACGTGACATATCAGATTACTGTAAAACAAAACATGCAATCGGTGTATCTTCCGGCACTGATGCATTGCTCCTGGCTTTAATGGCATGTGGGATAAAAAGTGGCGATGAGGTTATTACAACGCCCTTTACCTTCTTTGCCACGGCCGGTTCAATCGCGCGACTGGGCGCTATCCCGGTTTTTGTAGACATCGACCCTACCACGTACAATATTGATGTCCATAAAATTGCACGAGTCGTCAACAAAAAGACAAAGGCAATCATGCCTGTTCACCTTTATGGCCAATGCGCCGATATGGATGCAATTCTTGAGATTGCACAAGCCCATGGATTAAAAGTTATTGAGGATGCTGCGCAGGCAATTGGCGCCTTGTATAAAGGGAATCCTGCCGGCACGTTGGGTCACATCGGATGTTTTTCCTTTTATCCAACAAAAAACCTTGGCGGTTACGGTGACGGCGGGCTGATGGCAACCAATGACGACCACCTTGCCGAATATCTTAAAATCCTGAGAGTGCACGGATCAAAACCAAAGTACTATCATTCATATATTGGTATTAACGGGCGGCTGGATGCGATACAGGCTGCTATCCTGTCTGTTAAACTTAAATATCTGGATGGGTGGTCCCGGAAACGGGGAGAAGTGGCTGCTTATTATAGTGAAAATTTAAGGGGATTGCCTGTACGGTTGCCCAAAATAGAACCTTATAATACTCATATATTTCACCAGTATGTAATCGCAACACCGCAAAGAGATGCAATGATGAAATACCTTGAACAACAAGGAATAGAAACGGCGATTTATTATCCCGTTACACTTCATTTGCAAAAGTGTTTTGAGTATTTGGGATATAAAAAAGGTGATTTGCCAGAGTCGGAAAAGGCATCAAATGAAGTTCTTGCATTGCCTGTTTATCCTGAAATTACGCAAAATGAACTGGATTATGTCATCGGTCACATCAGGAATTTCTTTTCCCGTCAATAAGGGTGTTTTTCTATGCGAGTGTTACACTCCTTTCTCATAATAACTCTGTTCTGTATAATGGGCGCTGTTGGACACGCAGAAGGTTTGTTGTCAGAAAAGAATATTGTCCAGCGGCCATTTTCTTTATCTGCCAAACATATTAGCACGTGGAAAAAGAACGGCATACGGGTTTTTGTCGCCAATAAAGACGTGCGGGTACTCCAGGGAACCATTCAAATCACCTCTGATACTGCCGTTTGCTGGTTTCACGAGGACGAATCTGCCCAATTGCGGGAAGCGCCTGTCGAAGTATACTGTGAAGGGAACGTAACTATCTTACAAGATGAAAACCACGAAAATTTTGAGCAGGTATATTTAAAATTCGAGACCATGACCGGTATTGTGGTAAATCCTGAAATCCAACCTATCGAAACATTTGAAGAAGCGCAAACAACGGAGGTTGTGCTTCGTGGAGAAGATATTCGTTCGATGAAAAAAGATGAATATTTTTCGACCGAAATTCCACCTCTCGTCCCAGGTTTGGGCGCACATCCGAAAGAGGAAATAGTTGATATCGTTGCGGACAGTATCGAGTCCTGGCCGGAGGGTGATAAGCGTATTGTTGTAGCGCTTGGGAATGTAAAAATAAAAAAATTAGATACCACTATAGACGCTGATAGCGTTATCCTGTGGTTTGATCAGAGTGAAGAAAAAAGCTCGAAGTTTTCTAAATTACCCCTGAGCGATCTCTACGCAGAAGGAAATGTAACCATGCGGCGTAAGGATGATGTACAAATTGCCGATAAGATATTTGAGGACGTAAAAGAAGAAAATGGAATTTTTATCAATAGCCAGATAAAAACAAACATCCAACCAAAATCCCGGGAAAAAAATACATCAAGCGATGGCACTCGTGGCGGTACAGCACCTTCAGAAAAAAAGGTACAAAAAGGTAAAATTATAGCAACCGAAGAATTTCCCGTAACGGTTAAGGGAGAAGAAATCAAACACGTCAGCAAGGGACAGTATGAAATCAAAAATGGCACGATGAGCACCTGCGGTTATGGACATCCCCACTACCACTTTAAAGGCAAAAAGATACGCCTGGTACAGAGCGAAGGCCATAATATTGTATCTTCGACCCATAATTCCTTGTATATGGGTAACTATCCCGTTGCATATTTTCCGTATTTGTCCTTTGATATACACAAAAAGGAACGGCTCTTAAGGGACTGGGAATTTGGAAGTTCCTCGCGCTTCGGTTCCTTTCTGCGAACAGACTGGGATCTTTTTGCAGTTACCGGTGGAAAACAAAAGGAGTGGAGCGACCTTATTTTAAATCTTGATTATTTACAAAAGAGGGGATTTGGCACAGGTTTAGATTTTAACTATAAATCGCAAGATATTTTTGGTTATGTTAATACGTACTATATAAATGATCATGGCGATGAGGATATTAACGAACTCCCCGTTGATAGTGAAAACCGGGGTACCATTTTGTGGAGACAGCGGATGACGCTTCCCTACGATTTACGCTTAGATATGGAGTATTCCTATTTGACCGATCCACGATTTCTCCGTGAGTATTTAGAACAGGATTTTAAAACAGACAAAGACCGTGAGACAGTTCTCTATCTACGGCGTATGCGCGATAATACGGCAGAAACCTTTGTCGTAAATGAACAGTTTAACGGTTTTGACACAACGGTGGATTCCCTCAGGGAAAGGAGATATTCTGAACGTCTCCCGGAAGCGGGTTACAGGATTATCAGTGAGCCTGTTTGGGATAACCGTCTCATTTTTACTTCAGAATCCACAGCAACCCATTTTGACGGCACTTTTGATCAGACAGGAGTAAACAATCTGGATCCTTACTTCTTTAAAAATGGTACATCTACTGCATTATTTCCCCAGGTTGATCCTCAGTCTGTTACAAGGGCGGATACGGTAAACCGTGTAAGCATGCCTTTTAAACCATGGGCATTTAACATAAATCCGTTTGTTGAAGGGCGTGCTACGGGGTATTCTGAAAGTGTCGATACATCAGGAACGGTTGACGAGGCAAATGGCCCTGCAACGGGGCGTTTTATTGGTTCTCTTGGATTTGATTGGAGCTCGACACACTGGAGGTCATATAGTGTTTATAATGATTTTTTCAAGATAAATCGGTTGCGGCATGTCTTTGTCCCCGAGTTACGGTATATTTACTCTCCTGTGGTAACAGAAGACCCCAATACGTTATACCAACACGATGCAATCGATGCATTAGATTCATCACAAATAGTCGTGCTTGGTATAAAAAACATGTTACAAACGAAACGAGGTGAATCCGGTTTTGAAAAGACGGTGGACTTTGTGGATTTTAATGTGGATTATTATATGTTTCCCTCTCATGCAGGTATTTATACGGAAGGAATTAATGGTATAACGGTTCGAAACGACAACTTTGTAAACTTAGATTTCCGATGCAAGCTAACTGATGTTGTTACGTTTGCTTCCGAACGGAATGAGTTCAACACCAGCACATTTCAATTTGATGTTTTGACTTCCGGATTTGAGATTTACAATCCCCCCGATTGGCAATATTTTATCGGTCAGAGATTTATCAGGGATATTAGTTCGGCGCTTATATTGGGCGCAGATTGCAAAATCAGTGAAAAATGGAGTGTTATGGGCGCAGAAGTGTATGATTTTCAGTCTCTGGGCACAGATATGGATCAAAGACCGAGAAATCTTAAAACAAACCTTGCATTATCACGTTATTTCCATGACTGGGTAGGGAGTCTTACCCTCGAATTGGATCCGGTAAGGAATGATAATTCCTACCGGTTTGATATAACACCGCGCGGATTACAAAAAACCACGCGACGTTTTTGGTTTTAATGTGACACCATGATAAGAATTGCTGTTTATCCAGGAACTTTTGATCCCGTAACCAACGGCCACCTTGATGTTATTAAAAGAGGTAGTGTTATTTTTGACAAGTTGATTGTTTCGGTGGGATGTAATCCATTCAAAGAAGCCCTCTTTTCTGTTCAGGAACGCATGGAAATGATCCAGGAAAACGTCCGGCTTTTGGGGAATGTTGAAGTGGATTGTTTTAGCGGCATGCTGGTTGATTATCTCAAAAACAAACAAACAAATATTATTTTACGCGGAATACGCACGGTATCTGACTTTGAATATGAATTTCAGAGGGCGCTGACGAACCGTGTGTTAAACAAAGAAGTAGAAACAGTGTTTGTCATGACAAGTGAACAGTATTCTTTTTTAAATTCAACACTGATCAGAGAGGCCGTCAGTCTCGGTGGTAGTGTGAGTCATTTTGTTCCGCCGGATGTTGAAAGACGTTTAAAACAAAAATTTATGCACGTTTATGGAAAGAAGAGTGAATGAAAACCAACATCTTGGTTATTGGCGATATTGTTGGAAAACCGGGACGGCTCATCCTGAAGGACAAGTTGAAGTCTTTTATCGAAAGAGAAGAGATACATTTTTGTGTCGCAAACGGAGAAAATGCAGCAGGGGGAGCGGGTATTACAGAGGAAATATCGAATGAATTACTTTCCTATGGTGTCGATGTTATAACGACAGGCGACCACGTATGGGACAAAAAAGAAATTATCCATGCCCTGGAAACAAATAAAGGTATTATCAGGCCGGGCAATTATTCGCCTCTTGCCAGCGGCAAAGGTTATACGATAAAGAACTCAAAATTGGGTAACCCGGTCGGTGTCATTAATTTATTAGGCCGGGTATTTATGAAACCTGTAGATTGCCCATTCAGGGCGGTTGACGAGATTTTAAAAAATGTGGCGAGAGAGACGCCCATCATCATTGTAGATATGCATGCAGAGGCAACCTCTGAAAAGATAGCGATGGGATGGTATCTGGATGGCCGTGTGAGCGCTGTTGTTGGAACGCATACCCATGTACCTACTGCTGATGAAAAAGTACTGCCGCACGGAACCGCTTTTATCAGCGATTTAGGAATGACCGGGCCCCATGAATCTATTTTAGGTAGGAAAGTAGATTGCGTTCTGAAGGCCATCGTCACCCAGATGCCTACCAGATTTGAGGTTGCCGAGAAAGACGTCCGGATCAGCGGTGTGAAAGTAAGCATAGAAGGCCAGACAGGAAGGGCAGAAAGCATAAAGAGGATTGAAGTAAGAGAGAGTGATTAAATGAATTTTACCGGGACATTACCCTTATTATCAGACACCATCAAAAGTCGAAATAAGATATTAACGATTTCAGAACTTACCCGAAGAATCCGGAGTTCGTTGGAGCAGGAGTTCTTTAATATATGGGTCGTTGGTGAGATATCGAATTTGAAAAAACCTACTTCCGGCCATATGTACATGACACTTAAAGATAATGACGCGCAGCTTCAGGCCGTTATGTTTAAATCGATTGCAAATACCGTTAAGTTCGAACTAAAGGACGGTATGGAAGTGTTGGCTTTTGGTTCTGTAACGGTTTATGAAGCCAGGGGTCAATACCAACTGATTATAGAAAACATTGAACCCAGGGGGATTGGCACATTACAGTTGGCTTTTTTACAGCTTAAAGAACGGCTTGAAAAGGAGGGTTTGTTTGATCCGGCGCACAAAAAACCACTTCCATTACTTCCAAAAAAAATTGCTCTGGTAACGTCAGTAACGGGCGCTGCAATAAAGGATATTTTAAATGTAATACAGAGAAGATTTGCCAGAGTTGAGATACTCATTTACCCCGTAAAAGTACAGGGGGAAGGCGCCGCTCAGGAGATTGCGCAGGCCATTAGCGATTTAAATAGAATTCCGGACATCGATGTTATGATTGTTGGCAGGGGGGGCGGAAGTCTGGAAGACTTATGGGCATTTAATGAGGAAATTGTTGCGCGGAGTATTTATGCCTCAAAAATTCCTGTCATTTCTGCCGTAGGGCATGAAATTGACGTTACTATTGCAGATTTCGTTGCAGATAAGAGGGCGCTTACACCTACGGAAGCTGGAGAACTTGTTGTTCCACGGTACGACCAGCTAAAAGACTCGCTTGAGAAAATTAAGACTAGACTTATGCAAGCATTGTATAATAAAATATTAGTGGTAAGAAGTCGCCTCCAGGGAATGAGGAATGGCCTTTCATCAAAGAGGTTGTTAGACAGGATTCTCAGATTACAGCAAAGGCTTGATGAGATTATACAAAGATTCGTTATGGTCAGTAAGCACACCCTGGAATTAAAAAGAGAGCGACTTACAGGTTTGGCTAACAGATTAAACAGTGTAAGTCCATTAAAGGTGCTTAAGAGGGGTTATTCGGTTACTACATTAGAAAAAAATAATAAACCCGTTAAATCAATTGATGAATTGACGATTGGAACACACATAATAACCAGGTTTTCATATGGTAAAACAATCTCAACGGTAGTTGAAATTTTAAAGTAAATCGAAACTGGCATTTATAGTATTATTCTCTAAAAATTTCTTTTTTTGTAAGTTTTTCACAATCACATTTGTTTATGATGGAAAGATTGCTTGTGCTCCGCTCGCAATGACAAGGTGCCGTGCGCCATTAAAGTGCATAGCAAGTGTCATTGCGAGGGTCTTTTCCGAAGCAATCTTCCCGCTTTCACAAGAGAATTGGTTGCGGCGTAGCTGCGCTATGTAATTGGGACAATGAGATGGCAACAACAGCGATTCAAAAACATTGGACATATATGGATTATCTTTATTTGGACGATGAACAAAGATATGAGATTATCGAAGGGGAACTTATTGTGACCCCCGCACCATCATTTAAGCACCAAAAGATAGTAACACGGCTTATACAACTCTTGTCCAATTATATACTTGAAAAAGGTAAAGAAAAGAGTCTATGAAAAATTTGGCATTAGAGAATACTGGATAGTTTTTCCTGATGAAAAGACTGTCGAGATATTCTCTTTAAATCAGGGAAGATATGAATTGGTTTCATCATCGCAAAAGAGCGGAAAAATAAAGAGTGTTGAATTGTCGTTAGAAATAGACGTAAGAAATATTTTTTGTTGTATTGAATAAAATGGCAAAACAGAAATTTGAAGACGCATTACAGGCATTGGAAGGCGTTGTGGAACAACTTGAAAAGGGAGATCTGACTCTGGATGAAACGTTGTCTGAGTATGAAAATGGCGTTAAATTGTATAAACAATGTATTTCTCTGTTAGAAGCTGCAGAAAGGAAAATTCAAATCCTGGTAAAGGATGAGAATGGCAATCTCCAGACCAAAGACATTGAGATGGTTTCAACGCAAATGAATAATACGGTAAAATAACGAATTCGTGGTGATAAAATATGAGTAAATTGTTGGATTGTATTGAATATCCGGAAGATTTGAAAAAATTAAAACTCGAAGACCTGCCAAAGCTGGCATCGGAAATTCGGGAACTCATCGTTGATGTTGTCTCGAAAAACCCAGGGCATCTTTCTTCAAATCTTGGCGTGGTCGAATTGACTATAGCGTTGCATTATTGCTTTGATTTTAAAAAGGATAAAATTGTATGGGATGTCGGTCATCAGGCTTATGTCCACAAGATACTGACCGGAAGAAGATCAAGATTTCCAACCCTGAGACAATACAAGGGATTAAGCGGCTTCCCCGATAAAAACGAAAGTATCTACGACCCTTTTACCTGCGGGCATAGTGGAAGCGCTATATCATCTGCATTAGGTCTTTCATGCGCTGATGAAATTCTCGGCTATAAGAGGTCTAATGTAGCCATTGTTGGAGACGGCGCCATTGGGGCGGGGATGTCGCTGGAGGCGTTGAATCACGCCGGCGACCTGAAGAAAAATCTATTAGTGATTCTTAACGATAATGAAATGTCTATTTCCAATACCGTTGGCGCCTTTTCGAAATACTTAAATAAGATCAGGACTGCCCCTTTATATACCGATCTGAAAAAAGAGGTCCATAATTTATTAAACATCCTGCCCGTGTTTGGCAAACCCGTTGGAAAGACCCTGGAACATGTGGTTGAAACGATTAAAAGAGGCGGCGCCCCTGGTCAGATATTTAGAGACCTCGGTTTCGATTATTTTGGTCCAATAGACGGACATGATTTTAAAATGTTGATCGAGACATTGAATGATCTTAAACACCTCGAAGGGCCGGTGCTTTTGCATGTTATAACAGAAAAGGGGCGGGGATTTGAACCGGCATGCAAGAATCCAACGCAGTTTCACAGCGCAGGCAACTTTGAAATGTGTGACGGAAAGATTTTGCAGACAGCAAAAGAGTCAGAAAAAATTTCTTATACCAAGGTCTTTGGGGATACGCTTGTAGAAATGGCAAAGACTGACCCAAGAATTGTTGGTTTAACGGCTGCCATGCCTGATGGAACAGGCACGGCTTCTTTCGGGAAGAGATTTCCAGACCGGTTTTACGATGTCGGGATCTGTGAACAGCACGCGGTCGGCCTTGCAAACGGCCTGGCAGCAGGGGGGATAAAACCCGTTGTGGCTATTTATTCGACATTTTTACAGAGGGCGTACGATCAGGTGTTTCACGATATCTGTTTACAAAGGAACGACGTCGTATTTGTGCTCGACCGGGCAGGGATTGTGGGGAATGACGGTCCTACGCATAATGGTGTATTTGATATTGCCTATCTGCGTAATTTGCCGGAAATTATCCTGATGGCGCCCAAAGACGGGAATGAGTTGCGGTCTATGCTAAAAATTGCCTTGGATTCTGGTAAATCTGTGGCTATACGGTATCCAAAAGAAGATATACCCGATGAAAAGCTTCATACCAATTATGAAACATTTGAGATTGGAAAGGCTGAGGTATTAAGGGAGGGCGCAGATGGCGTACTCATTGCCTATGGCGCAATGGTATACCGATGTTTACGTGCTGCCGAACGTCTGAGCGAAAAAGGAACGGAGGTTACCGTGGTGAATGCGCGTTTTGCCAAACCTCTTGATAAGGGACTTATTTTAGAACTCGTCAGGAGCCATAAATTGCTTATGACCGTGGAAGACCATGCCTTGATGGGCGGTTTTGGTTCTGCGGTGCTTGAACTTGTTTCCGACGAAAGAGAAGAAACGAACAAAATTGTGAGAATGGGCATCCCCGACCGTTTTATTGAACACGGGCCTCGCAATTTGATATTAAAAAATTTAGGGTTGGATGAAAATGGCATTGCCGATAAGTTTATCGCAACCCTCGAGTTAATGGATATCCATAGCTCATTTGCTAAATCTGGAAAGCGACATTTGACTGTTTAAACGGATGAAGAAAATTCTTGTATTAGGCGACTTCAATAAGAAAAAAATTAGCGATTCGATTTCACAGTTAAAACCATGGTTTGACAGGTACGTCAATGTCGATATTTTTGACTTATCAAAAAAAAATAACTTTGAAAATATTGATGCTGAGATTGCAGTTGTTTTCGGCGGCGATGGGGCAATTTTATCCACGTGCCGGAGTCTTGGACGAAACCAGATACCGATTATCGGCGTACACATGGGGCGGTTTGGTTTTTTAGCCGAACTTATGGAACACGACGTACTCACTTCCCTGGAGAAAATATTCCATGGGGATTTCCGTATTCGAAAAAGAATGCTTCTCCTATGCCGTGTCGAACGCGCAGGGAAGATTATTAATGAATCGCTTGGTATTAACGACTCGGTAATTTCCCGATCATCCTTATCACGGTTGATATCCATCAAACTCCACATAGACGGAGAAAGCGTGGCAACCTACAGAGCCGATGGGTTAATCATATCAACTCCGTTAGGATCAACGGCGCACTCTTTATCTGCTGGAGGTCCTATCCTGTCGCCAGAATTAAATGCGTTTATCATCGTGCCTATATGCCCCCACACTCTTACAAATCGCCCCCTGGTTGTCTCCGGGGATGTTAAAATTGAGATGGAAATAACGTCTCAAATGAATGGTACCGGTCTTACGGTAGATGGTCAGGTCTTCGCGGAATTAGAAATGGGTGACAGGGTAAAGGTAGAACGGGCGGATATCGAGGTGCAAATGATAGATACGGGAACAAGAACTTTTTATGGAGTATTACGGGAAAAGCTCAATTGGGGAGGTCTGCCTAATTATGGCCGTAATTAGGATAAAGGAAAACTACTGTAAAGGGTGCATGCTCTGCATTCCCGTATGTCACAATAAATCGTTAGTAATATCAGAAAATCTCAATGAACACGGTTTGCATCCGGTAAAATTCAGAGAAGACGCGGAATGTGACGGATGCAAGAAATGCGCAATCATGTGTCCGGATGTTGCAATTGAGATTTATAATGAAAAGGTATTTACAGAATGAAACAGCTATTAACAGGAAATGAAGCAGCCGCAGAGGCTGCAATACAGGCCGGATGCAGGTATTATTATGGATATCCCATAACTCCCCAGAATGAGCTTATCAACTATATGTCATGGAGAATGCCGGAGGTTGGCGGCGCTTTCATTCAGGCGGAGAGCGAAATTGCAGCAATTAATATGGTGTACGGCAGCGCAGCAGCCGGCGGCCGTGCAATGACGTCGTCATCGAGTCCCGGCATAAGTTTGAAACAGGAAGGAATTTCCTATCTGGCCGGAAGCGAGTTGCCGTGCGTAATTGTTAACATACAGCGTGGCGGACCGGGATTGGGCGATATTTCTGCATCGCAGGCCGATTACTTTCAGGCTGTAAAAGGAGGGGGGCATGGCGATTATCACGTCATTGTCCTTGCTCCAGGCTCAGCGCAGGAGATGGCAGACCTGGTCTACGATGCCTTTAACCTTGCGGATAAATACCGGAATCCTGTGATGATTCTTGGAGATGCGCAGATAGGCCAGCTCGTGGAACCCGTTGAATTTCACAAAAAACACACGGAAGAGTTGCCCCCAAAGAACTGGGCATTGACCGGCGCTGAAGGGCGTGAGAAACGTGTCGTAAAATCGTTTTATCCGGTGAAAGGCCAACTGGAAGAATTTAACGCCCATTTGCAGAGGAAATACAAACTCATAGAAGAACACGAAGTTCGTTACGAGGCAATTAATATGCAGGATGCAGATATTGTATTGGTTGCATACGGTACCTCCGCAAGAATATGCAAGGAGGTCGTAAAGAAAAGCCTCCAATACAAGTTTAAAGTAGGATTAATCCGTCCGATTACCCTGTGGCCGTTTCCCAAAGAAATTATACGAACTATGGCGGAAAGGGCGCACAGTATACTGACGGTTGAAATGAGCGCCGGACAGATGGTTGAGGATGTGCGATTGGCGGTTGAAGGCAGGTGTCCCGTACACTTTTATGGGAGAACGGGGGGAGGTGTGCCTACGTCACAGGAAGTTATCAAAAAGATCGCAGAGATTGAACCTGATAACACGGCCGCTCATTCGTTA
>JAXMAC010000089.1:0-14285 GCA_046350595.1 Candidatus Brocadiaceae bacterium
ATCCAGATGGATATCATTAAAATCGCAATAATATTTCTCATGTTTCTTTACGCGCTCCTCTAAAATACTTATTTTAAGCAAACAACAAAAAATACGAAAAGTGTAATTCAATCTTCGGGCTTGAATTATTTATTTTTACTTCCATGAGTATACCATTAAACCTGCTATTTTTAATAAATTTTAAGGATTTTTATTCTGGAATTTTATTTATTTCCAGGTCGTTCGGTTATCATCTGAATAAGGATTGCTTCGCTTTGCTCGCAATGACAATATTTTCTTTGCATTGACAGGGTAATTAACTTCACTCAGCTAAATAGATAACGGCTTTCAATTTTACCAGCAATTTTATACTTTTAACTTATTTTTACTCCAGGAGATTGAAAAGGCTAACAGGACGAGGCTTGATGTGTTGAGTGCCGCCAAAATGATGCATCTTCCCAATACACCAAGAATAGGCAACAATACGACCCCTGTCAGTATTGCCCTAAAAAATGCGCCCACGTGGTCCGCACTGTCTGTAGCACCTGCCGACATAGCAATGTCTCTCCTGGACTGTATGAGTATCTTATTGACCAGCGGGAACTCTAAACCTGTCATTATCCCGGCAATGCCAATGAGTAAGATTAATCCAATCTCAGCAATAGTTGAATAAAAATATAAGATAGAAATAATAAACGGCAGGATAAAGGCATACACTCCAATTGCGCCCTGCAAGACAATCAGTATTTTTGCCCACCTCCGGGAGTTCAACTCTGTTTGCGATTGACCCTTTTGAGACGTTATTTCGTTATCAGTCGCCATCGTAATATTACTCCTGCCAATCTTATTCTGAATAAATCTATTCATCAAATAACCACCTATCGCGAGTCCAACCATAAAGACGGCAACAATAACGCCCATCCTTTCATAGATGTATCCATAAATGTTCTGAAAGGCATAGAGGATCACGATTTCCAGCGCAATACCGGTAAAGCCTGTTGCAGCAAGGGTAATGAGACCGTTGGTTTTAAGTTGGGTCGTATGAACAATGTTTTTTTGTTGAGAATTGGATTGTCTTAAAACCATACAGAGTATTCTGCCTGTGAACGCCATGGGTATGAGCATGAGAAATGACACTAACCTTACTTTTTTCAAACCGTGTAAATGTCCGCCGGTTAAGGAATCCCATAAAATAAGGTTTAAAAAATAGGTAACCGGCTTCGCGTCTGTATTTATTAATAAATCCTTCCTCTGACTCAATTGACTTTCGATAAATTCGACCTGCTCCGATTGCAATTCCAAAGAACCATGCCCCAAAGACAATACCCAGACATAGTTCATTTCCATAAAAAATGTTGAGGAATTCACGGATCAAAATGACCTGTGTAATTGTTGCGTAACGGCCTATTGCGGCAAGACACAAGAGTGTGAAGACAGGAGAAGTTTTATTTTGCATAGTTGGAGGGGCAAAGCATTTGCTGCTGTTCGTTTGAATGCGGTCTTATCTTCAGAACAGCAAATGATTCGCCCCCTACAGAGGAAATGAATAATTTACTTTTTTTAACAACCCTGCAATGCGAAAGAAATTGACATAAAACTGTTCGGCCTGTTTCATGTACTCTTTTGATAGGGCGTCATAATCGGACAGCATTTTCTTTTTGTCAGAGACAATTCCCTTTAAAGACTCTAACTCTGTCTTATAAGCATCTGCCCACTGGACGATCATATCTTTTTTGATTTCAACGTGAAACTGGATGCCGTAAATATTTCTTCCGTATTTTAAGACCTGGTTCTGGCAAAGCTCTGCAAATGCCAATCGTTTACCTCCTTGTGGGATACTAAAGGTGTCTCCATGCCATTGATACACCTTAAATACCTCCGGAAAGTCTTTAAACAAATCATCCTTCAAGCCATCGTCATTGAGAACCACTTTGTACCACCCGATTTCTTTTGCTGCATTCTTTGTCACTTTTGCACCGGTTGCTTTTGCAATCAATTGGGCGCCAAGACAAATTCCCAGATACGGTACTTCTTCATCGACCACCTTTCTGAGAAAAATATCCTCGTCTCTCAGAAACGGATACTTTTCTTCTTCATAGACGTTCATCGGTCCGCCGAGACAAATAACCGCCTGAAACTCCTTTTTCAATTTAGGTACTTTGTCACCATAGGAGAGATCAATTATTTCGAATTGAATCTTGTTATCAATCAGAAAATCCCCAATGGTACCAGGCCCTTCAATATCAATATGCTTTATAAACAAAACCACGATCAATCCCTTTCAAATACAAGAATTCCAGAAACAAGTTCCGTTTTTACCATTCTTTCGGTTTGAATCCTTTTGTGTTTTTTATTTCCATAAGAGAGTCACCTATTGCAAGCACTAAAAGCCCGCATTTCTCAGCGTACGTCAGGACATTTTCATTTATGGAAGAACTTGCCAGAATACCAATAATTTTCTTGTCTTTGTACTCAGGGAAAAAATTTCTGAATGCCATAATTTCTTCGATAAAATCCTTCACATCTGAACTTTCTAACGTACTCCTTGTAAAATTCAAAAATATATATGAACCGGCAGTTGCTATGGTATCATACTCTTTCATCCTGCCATCTTTCAATCTTCTCTTAATTCTTACTCCAAAAGATTCAATCTCGAGTCCAAATTCCTCCTGTATTATTCTTGGTATACTTGGCGCCACGATGTCTTCAACAAATGTCCCAAGTTTATTAGCAATCTCTCCCCATCGCAGATTCATTTTTTTGTTCTGTACTCTTGCTTCTTCTTTAAACGCCGTCGTATCATCCTTAAAGGTTCTCATTTCGTCCTTAAATACCAGCACCCCATCCTTGAGATCCTTCATCTCGTCCTTAAATACCAGCACCCCATCCTTGAAATCCTTCATCTCGTCCTTAAATACCAGCATCTCATCTTTGAAGTCCTTCATCTCGTCCTTAAATGCCAGCATCTCGTCTTTAAAATCCTTCATCTCGTCCTTAAATGCCAGCATCTCGTCTTTAAAATCCTTCATCTCGTCCTTAAATGCCAGCATCTCGTCTTTGAAATCCTTCATCCCGTCCTTAAATGCCAGCATCTCGTCTTTGAAATCCTTCATCCCGTCCTTAAATACCAGCATCTCGTCTTTGAAATCCTTCATCTCGTCCTTAAAGACAGATACCTCATCCTTAAATCCCCTGAGTTCCGACTCCGTGCGCATTTGGGAGTTGTACAGTTTGTTAAACTCAATGCCTACACTTGTAATGAACTTTTCTAATACTTGTTCAAGTGTACTTACCCTTTCTTCTATTACTGGCATAGGAATTCTCCTTGTTTATGTCTTGTCACTAATCTTGAACACACAATATTCGGCGCACATGGAACAGACCTCATCATTTTGAGGACGGCCCTTATCACGGATACTCCTGGCAACCAGAGGGTCAATGCACGTATTAAATTGCCCCTTCCAATCCCTTTTTTTCCTGAATTGCGACATCTTCTTATCCCACTCCCATGCAGATTTAACTCCTTTTGCAATATCAGCAGCATGGGCGGCAATCCGCGCGGCCATTACACCACTCCTTACATCAGCCGGACTGGGTAAACTCAAATGTTCCGTTGGCGTTACATAACATAAAAAATCGGCACCTGCAGATGCGGCAATAGCCCCCCCAATAGCAGAGGTAATGTGGTCATATCCAGGCGCTACATCAGTGACGATTGGGCCGAGCACATAGAAGGGCACACCCTTGCAGAGTTCCTTTTGTAATTGTACCTGCGCCGTTATTTGATTCAAAGGCACATGTCCCGGCCCTTCGACCATAACCTGTACACCAGCTTCCAGCGACCTCTGCGCAAGTTCGGCAAGCACATTTAATTCGTAAACCTGGGCGCGATCAAACGCATCAGCCAGCGCGCCGGGCCGCAAGGCGTCCCCCAAACTCATAGTGACATCATACTCCCTTGCTATAGCCAGGATATCGTCGTAATGCTCATACAACGGATTTTCCAGACCCTTGTGTATCATCCACTCAACCAGAAAAGTCCCGCCACGGCTTACCACACCACAAATGCGTTTATTTTCTTTCAGATGCTTAAGAACGCCCTTTGTGGCCCCACAATGGACGGTAATAAAATCCACTCCATCCTCGCAGTGTAACCGTATCGCATCGAGCATGTCTTTTGGTGTCATATCGACAATTGATTGCTTTCGTTGAACCGCTTTAACGGCTGCTTCATAAATCGGCACACTGCCGACGGCAATGGTAGCCCTCTCGATAATCTTCTTCCGTATTACCCGTAAATCTCCGCCCGTGCTCAGGTCCATGACGGCGTCAGCGCCTGCATCTTCCAACACCTGCAATTTTTCCAACTCGGTTGTAATATCTGCGTAATCGGCAGAAGTTCCGATATTGGCATTGACCTTTGTTTTGAGGCCGACGCCAATACCACAAACCTTTGTAGCTTTTCTCTTTTTGTTTACCGGAATAATAATCTTGCCTTCGGCAATACGTGATCTGATGTATTCAGGATCGAGACCTTCATCCTCTGCAACTTGTCTCATCTCCCGGGTAATAATATTTTGTCTGGCCTGCAGTAGCTGCGTCATATTTTCCTCGATCTTTTTGAAAATCTCATCTCTCCTTCAAGCTTGTCTTTTCTGCCAATTCGCATAATTGTGCTATTTCACGGTCTGTCAATTTCCGATATTTTCCTATTTTTAAATCATGGTCAAACAAAGTCCCTATTTTTGTCCGCCTCAGGATACGCACCTTATATCCACAATCGGTAAGCATCCTGCGAATTTCCCTGTTTTTACCTTCCTTCAAAACCATCTCAAATTTGCTTCTTTTGCTTCCCTTGCGTACATTTTTAATCCTAACAGGCCGCGTCTTACCAAAAGAAAGCCATATGCCCGATTCTAAAGCCTTTACTGCTTCATCGGTCAAATATCCATCTACTTCCACATAATATGTCTTACTTATCTCATATTTAGGATGGGATAATTTGTTCGAAAAATCACCATCGTTGGTTAAAATAACCAGCCCTTCGCTTTCTTTATCCAGCCGTCCGATAGTATAGACTCTTTGTGTTACATTGTCCAATATGTCAATTGCCCTTACCCGGTCCAATTCGTCACGGTTGGTACACACATATCCCTTGGGTTTATTCAGTAAAAAATATATCTTTCGCTGTTTTTTGACAGCTTCGCCATTAACACAAATATTGTTTTTATCCGGATCAACCGTCGTGCCCAAAGTAGTAACCCGTTTCCCGTCTACCGTCACCCGCCCGGCTTCAATAATTCTTTCACACGCACGGCGTGAACCAAGTCCTGCTTCAGCTAATACTTTTTGTAATCGTTCCATCATTTAGTATTCCTTGTAATTCTCATTGATTTCTGTATTTGTGCCTGTTCGTTTAAATGCGTAGCTAAGAATTATTGTGTTTTGCTTTTAATTTTTCTTTTTGCATCCCGCAACATTTCCTGCGCCTGCTTGCGGGTGATATCCGTTTTTTCACTCCCTCTGATCATATCTGCAATTTCTTCAAGACGCCCCTCGCCCGACAAATTTTCAATGGTAGAATATGTTTTGTCATTTTTTACTGTCTTATTCACCTTCCATTGTTCATCCGCATAACTTGCAATCTGTGGGAGATGGGTAATGCAAATCACTTGGTGTGACCGCGCAATGCTGCTGAGTTTTTCACCAATGACCTCCCCCATTCTCCCGCCGATATTGGCGTCAATTTCGTCAAATACCAACACAGGCGTTCTGTCCACTTTTGCCAACTGGTGTTTGAGCGCCAGCATAACCCGTGAAATTTCACCGCCAGAGGCGATTTTCCTCAAAGGCTTTAAATCCTCGCCGGGATTTGGCGAAATGAGAAACTCCACCTGATCAAAGCCAAAGCTGCGTGCATCGGACACATCACAACCATCATGATTCTTCTGAAAAGGAGATGTGATTTGAACACAGAACCTCCCGTGCGGCATACCAAGACTATGAATTTCTTCATTTATCAAAGGCGCTAACATATCGGCAGTTGAAATACGTCTGCGTGTCAATTCACTACCTTTATTATCAAGTACGTCCGACAGGCGCTGTATTTCCTCATCCACCTGCTCCGACACGGCGCCTTCTTCGGAAATCTGTTTCAATTTTAACGATACTTCGTCACGGTAAGACAAAATCCCTTCGACCGTGTTTCCATATTTCGATTTTAACTTCCTGATAATATTCAACCGGTCTTCAATATATTCCAGTCTTTGAGGATCATAGTTAAATCCGTCCCTGTATTTACCCAGAGAAAAGGCTACATCTTCTACCTGATAAAGCGACTGGCTGCAAACCTCAGATATCTTCATTAATGCATCATCAAGTTTTGCAACGGATTGCAAATCCCTGACAACCGACTTTAGTTTTTCAGCAACGGCCTCAGAAGATTCATAGAGCTGTGCATAACAGGAGGAAACAGCGCTATGTATTTTCTCGGCATTGCCTAAAATATTTCTTTCCTTTTCAAGTTCTTCAAACTCTCCGGGTTTAAGATTTGCCTTGTTTATTTCATCAACCTGAAAAGAATACAGGTCTATCTTCTGAATTCGTTCCTGCTGGTTATTCCTCAGCGTATCACGCAATTTTATTTTTTCCGTCAACTGTTTGTATATTTCAGAAAATTCATCACGCAAAGGCGAGATTCCGCCAAAATCATCCAGGATATAGAGTTGATTAATCCCGTGTAACAAGGTCTCATGCTCGTGTTGCCCATGAATGTTAACCAGTATTTCTCCAATTTCCTTGAGCGTGGTTACGGTAATAGGGACGTCATTTAAGCGGCATTTGCTCCGTCCGTGGGTGTCAATACTTCTTTGAAGCAAGATATCCTCTTCAAGAGCATTATTATCAGATACCTTCTTTACCTGATTTAAAACCTGCTTATCTTTAACGTAAAATTTTCCGATTACCGTAGCCTCATCCTTGCCGCTCCGTACAATATCAGAACTTACCCGTCCACCCAGAATAAAGTTGAGCGCTCCAATCACCATTGATTTTCCCACGCCGGTTGCGCCGCTAAATACGTTAAGCCCCTCTTTGAGATCAAGGGTAACTTTGTCTATCAATACAAAATTGGTTATGTACAGCTCCTGAAGCATAATTCGTTGTAATAGTTTAGCCACGACCTGTTGTATCCTAAAGGTGAAAAAACACGAATCATTTCATGTGTGGCTGTTATTGTTAGAAAGGCATGAACGGCAATATAAATTCTTATTGTATCTTGGAACCTGGTTGTACATCCTTTTCTGTCGTGAGAACTACCACCTTGTCACCGTCTTTTGCGGCAAGGAGCATCCCCTGACTTTCAACCCCGCGGAGGACCGCCGGCGCCAGATTATTTACAATTACAATCCGTTTCCCGATAAGCTCTTCCGGTTTATAATGGTTTTTGATTCCTGCAACAATCTGCCTGTCCTGCACGCCATCGCCTGCATCTATCTTTAATATCAACAATTTGTCTGCGTTGGGATGTGGTTCCGCATGTTTTACCACAGCCACGCGCAGGTCAACCTTTAAAAAATCCTCAATCGATATCATGTAAACCCTTTCGTAAACAAAAACACAAGCCTCTTTACAAAACACCGGGGAAAAAATCTAAAAGTACCCTTAGTTGTCGTGTTTTCAATAAGTTAAAAAAGGCTTATTTGTTTTTTTATAAATATAACTATATTTTAAAGTTGTGTCAATTAATTAACGATTAAGACATTGTTTTATTCCCTTATAAATAGCCAATCATCGTGTCATTGCGAGGTTTTTTTTCCGAAGCAATCTCCTCTAATTTTATTATGTTGAGGGAAAGATTGCTTCAGTCGTTCCTCCTTCGCAATGACACGACAGCAACCCTTTTGCACAGACCCCTTTGTATTGCCCTTGAACAACCCTGAATGGTTGTCCTACGTCATGAGATGACAAGTGAGGCGTATTTGTTTACTATTTGACTTTACCCTATTACTTTGATAGATTTTAAAACTATGCAAAAAATGTTTCAATTCCTCAAATACTTATCAAAAATCAAGATATCTTCATGAAAAAACCACTTTTGAACATTAAAAAGAACCTTTTACTATTCACTTTATTAATCATTGCTCCCATAGCATGTCAAACCCCGAAAAATGTTAAGATTGAAAAGAACAGTTCACAAGGGGCTATGACTACCCTTGCTCACAAAATTACCGGAACTACAACTCCACAAGAACATAAAACCGCAGGCATTTCCTATTTCAGGAAAGGCATGATTGACGAGGCTTCTGAAGAATTAAAGATTGCCGCAGAGGGCATAAACGACGACGCCGAGTTACATCACTATCTGGGGAAGACCTATTATGAAAATGACAAGGCGGACGAGGCTGTCACAGAGTTAAACACGGCCATCTCCCTTTATAAAGCAACGCAATCGGACGAAAAGGCTGATGCATACAATGATCTTGGCCTGGCTTATAAAAGGAAAAATGCCCTCTCTGAGTCGCTTTCTGCTTTTAAAGAAAGTATCGAGTTAAACCCGTCCGTGGCAGACACACATTACAATCTGGGCATTGCGCATTATATGCAAGACATGCCGGACGAATCTATTGCCTGTTTGAAAAAATCGTTAAAACTCGACACCAGGAATGGGGATGCACATTTTATGCTGGGACTGGCATACTATACAAAGAACATTAATGACAATGCAATGGACGAGTTCAATCAAGCCATAGAATTAGATCCCCATGACGCGGAGGCGCATAATTATCTTGGCCTTATATACCTTGATCAGGGGGAACTCGACAAGGCTATTGCCGAATACAAGTCTGCAATTCAATCAAATAAAAACTATCCTGAAGCTTACAATAACCTCGGTATCGCTTTATACGAAAAAGACCATGTTAAAGAAGCTGAAGATGCCTTCAAAAAAGCCATAGAACTTGCGCCAGATTTTGCGGAAGCAAACTATAACCTTGGACTTGCATACACCTATGAAGGAAAATCGGATAAGGCCGTTGCCTCTTTCGAGAAGGCAATCAAGATTAATCCGGATATTGCAGAGGCACACTTTCAACTGGGTGAAATATTTTCCCAAAAGGATATGACGGATGAGGCCATATCAGAATACAAAAAGGCCATTGATACCAAACCAACATACGCGGATGCATACTATAATTACGCGGAACTCCACGCGCTGAAGGGTAATAGAGACAAATCTATCGCTGCATGGAAGAAGACCATTGAACTTAACCCGCAAAACACAGACGCCTGTTTTAATCTGGGCGTGGCCTATTATAACCAGGGTGATAAAGACAACGCCATCGCCATGTGGACGCAGGTCATAAAAATTAATCCAAACGATTATGACACACTCGCCAATCTCGCAGAAGCTTATAATGCGAAGGGTTTGACGGACAATGTTATTCAAACCCTGGAGCAAATCGTTGAGGTTAAACCCGATTGTGGGGCTGAGATATATTACAAATTAGGAAACGCCTACGCGAAAAAAGATATGTATGCCACCGCTATTCCCCATTGGGAAAAGTCAGTCGAAATTGACCCTAACATGGTAAATGGTTATTATAATCTCGGACTTGTCTATCCAAAGATTGGCAAGCTTGATAAAGCAATCGATGCCTATAAAAAAATCCTTGATATCAATCCGGACGACATCGAAGTCCACAAAAAACTGGGATTACTCTATAAGGAACAAGGCATGCGTGTAGAGTCGGAATCTGAATTTGCGCTTTACAACAAATTAAAGTCCGGCCAACCACAGGCAAACGCGGTCAAACAGGAGTGAAATATATTTCTGAAATAAAGGGAACTCTGGTTTCTACTTACTTCAATCCTTTTTCGTTAAAATATTTCTTGTACTTCATATCTTCCTGGAGTATGTGATTCGTCCACCACGACTTTAAATAGGTGAACATTTCACCAGGGACGTTTGTTTTGTGCACCATTGCTCCCATACAGAAATCGACTATTTTTCTTTTGAATTCCTGGTGTTGTTTTTTTTGTAATGAATACTCCGGATAACCGTAGTCGAGCATATACTGTTCTTCTTTGTTGAAATGTTCTGCGGCATATTGGTTCATCTTAGTCAACGTTTCCGAGACAATTTCTGAACCACTCTGTGTATCATTCATTTCAAGCAATGTATTTATTATGGTGATAATTTGCTTATGTTGTGCGTCCAGGACTTGAACACCAACACTAAAGCCTTCACCCCACAGTATCTTTTCCAAACCGATTTCCTTTTGTGCAAGTTGCAAAGTATATTATCAGGAAAACCACAGAAACAAGATTTACGAATTTGTGCAATGTCGGTTATTATTATACATAAAATATAACAAGTTTCAAAGGAACAAAGAATAGGGAATCAAGTACTCTTTGTAAAGGAGTAATCAACGATGAAAACAATCAATATAATTTCGAGTTGTGCATTCTTTTTGTGCCATGTCTTTTTATTCCACGGAATGATTTATGCGGATAGTAGTTGGAAAAATTGGTATGGCATCGCATGGCAGGACTCACCTTCAAACACAATAAAATATGCCAAACAGATGGGGTATGATTACATTGCCGCACAGAGTTCGTCTGTTGATATTTATAAAAACAGCACTGATGCCGCTGGTTTGAAGTTTTTTATTATCGACCCACACTCAAATCCTGATGCATATATTGATTTGCCAAACCGTTCTGCCCTTGGTAACAGGGTAGAAGGCGGAAAAGTAATAGATATTTCTATAACCTATACACAAGAGCAAATAGACTGGTATAACCGTCATATGGTCTGGAAGAGTTATGATTCTTTTCCCAATAATTTTGCGACGGGGTTTTTTACTGGCGATCCAAAAAAAAGAATAACGGTACTGTGGGACGTACAACAGCAAGCAGTTATTAACGAGCTTATCGAAAATATACTGCAAATGTTTAAAAGGTCAGAAAACCCAGGCTTGCCATTTACCTTTGCAGGATATGGGGTGGACGTTCCCCTCCTGTCCGGTGATTTTTGGTATATAAATAGCTCAGGCGCTGGTAAACGTACTACTTTAGCACTTTGGACGGGGACCGATTCCGGATTGATTCATGACGACATTACTCACGAATACCCCACGTATTCTGACGGAATGGCTGCATTTTACAAACAGTTGAATAAAAGAATGCGGCAGGATTACCCTGATGCAAAATGGATAATAGAACCGACAAGAATATATGATGATTCAGCAGGTGTTGTCGCTGATGAATGGATAAATAGTATCAAAAATCGCACAGATAAGGATGAGCTAATTCCAGACCTGATCCTCCAGGAGGGGAGGGTTACTGATTTTGTGGATAACAGCAACAATTTTAACTCAGACGTAAGCATTAAAAAGAAAATGGTCGGCTGTAGCCAGAATAGTGCAGGAGAAGAAGATATAAACCGTCTTATTGCTGCAAAAGCCGGTATAAATGGCGCATGGTACGACTGGTTTGGACGTTTTGGGGGCTCGAATACCATGCCGGGTTTTAAGAATATCACGGAAGTATATCCGAGGTTAAAACTGGTGCGGTGTATACCAAATTGGGATAATTTAAACGGTATTCCGTTGACTTACCGTTGGTGGGATGGAGATGTATATCAAAGCATGAACAGCTCCATAAGCCGTGATGTCATGTATTCACGCCAACCTAAAACGGGAAAACTCTTTGCGGTATTTTTAACAAATGATGGTGTTGTAAGGCTCAGTGGCGGAGAGACAGTAACTTCTGTAAGTCGAGTTGACGGTTATTTTATGGAATCCGGAGATGGCAGTGATGATGTCGAGCTGACGGACAGTGAGATACGGCTAAAAAGTGGTATTAGTATCGATATTGTTCCTGGTAATGGCCAGGTTAAAGGGAATGGATACATTTTTACCTTATCGCCCGGTAGCGGGGTTCCGACTGTAATTACAGGACCATCAAATAACGTAACAATAAATTCTGCGTGGTTAACCGGGCTGGTAAAAGCTAATGGGTCGCAAACATCAGTATGGTTCGAATATGGCACGATCAGTGGTTCATACGCAGAAAAATCAACCAAAAAGAGCGTGAAAGAATCAAAGAACAGAAAGATAAACATTGACATAAGCGAATTATCATCCCAAACAACCTATTATTATCGGATGGTGGCAAGAAATAAAGTTGGTACCACCTATGGAGAAGAAAAGTCATTTACAACGCAATAGAGGCAGGGATGGAAATGAAAAGGACGAGTGTGTATTCTGCAATGTTGGTGGCGCTTGTGATGTTTTTGTTGCTACCTATAATTTCCCTTTTTGGACAAGAGGACATAAATCACATTTTCAATCCTATTAACAGAATCGATACTTCGGGTGATATACAAAGGCACGGTCACTTACAGGAGATGGCTCTTAACGTAGATAAGCCCTCCGGTTTACAAACAGATACTTTCCAACGGACGCAAGCAAAAACAGCAAAAGTTCCTTGCCGGTGGAAAGAAGAAATTCGTCACCCATTTCATGATGGAAACAAGCCGGGGGATAGCTCCCCAAATTTTGGCTCATCAAGCGGCATACACAACAGATTTTTTAATAAATCAAATATAGCATTTATAACAACAACGGTGGATAGTAAAGGGGATACAGGCTGGTATACCTCATTAGCGCTGGATGGATCTGGCAGGGCACACATCAGCTATTATGATTCTACACATGGGGATCTCAAGTATATCACAAATGCCACAGGGTCGTGGGTAACGACTACGGTAGACAGCAAAAGAGATGTCGGCTGGTACACCTCCCTTGCACTTGATGAATCCGGTAAGGCTCACATCAGCTATCATGACTGGTCTAATGGTGATCTCAAATATGCTACAAATGCCACAGGGACATGGATAACGGCTACAGTGGACAGAAAAGGATATGTCGGCTGGTATACTTCCCTGGCGCTGGATGACTCTGGCAAGGTACATATCAGCTATTTTGATTGGTATAACAAGTATCTCAAGTACGCTACGAACACCACTGGGTCATGGACAACTGCAACGGTGGATAGTGAAGGGATTGTAGGCCTGTATACTTCCATAGCAGTGGGTGAATCCGGCGATGCGCACGTCAGCTATTGTGACTGGTCTAATCAGGATATCAAGTATGCCACCAATGCCACAGGGAAATGGAAAACAACAACGGTGGACAGTAATGGTTCGATAGGTCAGTATACTTCCATAGCATTGGACAAGTCAGGTAAGGTGCACATGAGCTATTTTGACGAGACTAACAGAGACCTCAAGTACGCCACCAACGTCTCCGGGACATGGACAACTACAACGGTGGATAGCGAAGGATGGGTAGGCGGTTATACCTCCATAGCAGTGGATGGTTCAGACAAATCACATATCAGTTATTTTGACTGGAACAATTATGATCTCAAGTATGCTACGAATGCCACGGGGTCATGGGTAACGACTACGGTAGATAAAGGTGATGTATGGGACTGGGTAGGCGAGTATACTTCCATAGCATTGGACAAGTCAGGAAAGGTACACATCAGCTATTATGACAGCCATAACGGAGACCTCAAGTATGCTACGAATGCAACCCGGAACTACAAACCCACAGTGACAACAGCTACCGCAACAAATATAACATCAAATTCAGCCACACTCAATGGAAAGGTTAACGCCCATGGGTTGTCAACAAAGGTATCGTTTAAGTACGGTACAGTGAGCGGTTCATATAGTAATACTACACGAAAAAGAACGATAGCCGGGACAAGCTTCAATAATATAAAAATAAATATATACGGTTTAATCCCTGGAACACCTTATTATTACAGGATTGTAGCACGAAATAGCGCTGGTACTACGTATGGAAAAGAAAAGACATTTGTAACACTACCAGAAACAGAAGCGCCGTATTCCCCGTTGACCGATGTATATAATAATCAATAATATATTCGGGGGCGGCGTGCCTTGAAGTATGGAATACCTGAGTGGTTGAAAATACCACCTTTGCGAGCCTAATCCCTCGTAAAGAAGTTTGTACCTATGCGTATACAATGGAGCAATCCGTATGCGTAGAAAGATAGCGTATTTCCCGTGGGAGGTATGACGGAGTTACGAGGTACAGGCGACCTTTTGGGGTGTATGAGTATGGCGTGTTAGTTCGTGCCAACCTCCCACTCCTGTGTGAAGCACAAGCACTGTCCGTGTTGGAGATGTCGAAAGAGATTAGGTGAAAACATCTCTGGATAATGCGTTTGAACATACATCACGAAGGGAGAATGGGTAATCCCTATGACCG
>JAXMAC010000090.1:0-14247 GCA_046350595.1 Candidatus Brocadiaceae bacterium
ACCAGCGTAGTCGAACGGCGCGCCTCCCCACTACATGGTCGTTTGAAATTCCTATACATTCAATGTGGCGTTAAAAGGGTATTATAAAGCCCAACGACCGTATCAGTCACCATATATGTCGCCGATGTTACCGTTCCGTATTCATATGATTGTTTTATCGTAATACTATTCGATGGTGCGTTAACGCCGGTAACCCGATACCAGATATTATTCTGCGCGTTGCAGATATATTTGTTGATGGATATATTATTGATATTTGAAACGTTGGTTATTGCTGTACTATTATAACTAAAATTCGCTGTTCCTGTGGCAACCTTGTAGTTTTTGTAAACAGCGATTTGCTCTCTAAAGAGAAACGTTTCACTCACGGACGTTGCCGTACCATTACCATCCATATCTACCGGAACGAGGGACATATTCCATCCGTAGTGGCCTGATATGGTAACAGTCCCGCTAGCTGGAAAAATATAGCACATCGGCGTGGTAGTGCCGGATATGGTGCTTACAATATCCTGAATATCATTATCCGGACCTCCGGTATTTCCAGCAGGATATTTATATAATGCATACGCAAGCGGTATTTCTGCCGAAATAGCGCCTGTCGTCATTGTGGCAATCTTCGCAGTTTGATGTATCCCTACTGGAAATAGCGCCATCACGCCAAAGATCCCAATCACCAGCACAAAAATGGCGATAAGGACTTCTATTAAGGTAAAACCCTGTTTTATCTTTTTATCTGACATGTGTTGCCAATAATCGTTTGACTGGTTGTAGAACCGGTCTTGATATCCTTTAAAGTAATAATAATATCTTGAGGTGTCATAATACCTGATGTATTGTGAGCGATACCATGTGGTTCAAAATAAACGGTTTTTGCGCCAGAGATAAAACTTTCAGAACCGCTTCCGACTACCTGATACTGCCAGAATCGGATGTATTTGGGTAGTTGATAGAGTTTTTTTACGGTCTTGTCCACATCTTCAATGGTAAATGTACATGGAGAAGGATTGGGTGTTGTATAATAATTGGCGTTCAAGGTTAAGGTACATTGCCTTCTTTTTGTTGTCGCAAAGGTTTTTGCGCAAAAAACACTGCTCTGGAGTGTATTCCTGCCCTCGTCAAGCCCACCGTGTAAAAAAACAGGTAATATAATACCCGTTAAAATTGCTATAATAACCATAACCATAACGAGTTCAATCATGGTATAGCCTTGATTTTTATGGGAATATTTCATAAATATATATTCATCTACGACCCACTGATACCCTGCATTAATTTTATGAGTGGCACAAACATGGCGACAACAATGAAACCTACAGCGCCACCCAGAAATACGATCATCATGGGTTCTATAAGACTAACCATAGCCTCGACAGCTCTGTCTACCTCATCGTCGTAACTTTCCGAAACCTTGATGAGCATCTTATCCAATTCGCCTGTTTCTTCTCCGACATCCACCATATTAATAACCATTTCGTTACATACCCTGGCTGCCCTGAGGGGCTTTGTTATGGTTTCACCTCCTCGTACACTGTCGTGAACCTGCTGGATGGCATGAGACATGGCGGCATTTCCTGTAGCATCTTTAACGTTAAGGAGCGCCTCTAAAATGGGTACGCCGCTCGATGTCAGTGTTGCAAGGGTACGGGTAAATCGTGAAACGGTTGATTTGTTGATAATTACCCCCAAAACGGGTATTTTAAACTTCATTCGATCAATAACCAGCCGTATCTTTTTAATCTTTCCCAATATTTTGTAAAGCGTAAATAAACCGATGGGAATAGAGGGTATATACATCCATTTTGTCTTCAGTAACATGCTGAAATTAATAAGTATTTTAGTGGGCAGGGGAAGGTCGAGATTAAGTTCAGTAAATATACTTGCAAAATTTGGTATGATAAAAATCATCAGGCCTATCAAAATACCAATTGCAACAAACATAACTACCGTTGGATATATCATGGCGCTGACTATTTTTCTAATCAGACGCTCCATTTTTTCCCGAAAGTCGGCGAGTCGTTCCAGAATAACGTCTAATGAGCCACTTACTTCGCCTGCCTTCACGACGCTTACGTAGAGCTTATCAAAGACCCGTGGATGTCTTGCAAATGCGCCGGAAAGTGTGCTTCCGCTTTCAATATCCTCAATGACAGATGCCAGCGTCTTTTTAAGCAACCCTTTTTTTAACTGGGATAAAAGGATTTTCAATCCACGTATAATGGGTAAACCGGCGTCCTGTAGTGTCGCAAGTTGTCTTGTAACGGTTGTTAAGTCTTTTGATTTAACCCCGCCAATGGTAAAAGACAACTTTTTCCTCTTTTTTTGGGTTGGTTCTAAAACGCCGGATATTTCTTTGATTTTGTGGCGGTAATAAATTTCTTTAACGTTGGTAGGAAAATAGCCCAGTCTGCGTATTTTGGTAATGGCTTCTTCAAGGGCATCTGCTTCGACTTGATCTTTTATGGGTTGCCCTTTCTTATCAACTGCGCTGTATTGAAAAGTTGGCATGGTTAGCCCCTTTCAAAAAAATGTATAAAAGTCTGAGACAATATCCTGACAATTCTATATTAATATTGTTTCTCGAACGACTTCCTCTATTGTGGTCATCCCGTTATATGCTGCCATAAGACCACTTTCTCGTAAGGTGTTCATTCCATTTTTCTTTGCAACCAATCGTATCGTATTCGTAGCAACCTGCTCAATAATCAGATGTCGTATCTCGTCATTCATGACCAGTATTTCATATATGCCCATGCGACCACGGTAACCCACATTTCTGCAGTTTGCACAGCCTTTACCACGAAAGAATTTCTTTCCTTTTACATCCTGCTCCGTAAGGTTCAATTCCATTAAGGACTCTTTAGACGGCATGTATTCTTCTTTACATTTTGTACATATCTTTCGTACCAGTCGCTGGCTAATAACACCCTCTACGGTAGCGGCAATGAGATACGGCTTGATACCCATATCTACAAGGCGTGTTACGGTGGTAGGCGCATCATTCGTATGTAATGTACTAAAAACCAGGTGTCCTGTCAATGCAGATTGTATGGCAATACGGGCTGTTTCCTCATCCCTGATTTCTCCCACAAGGATAATATCAGGGTCTTGTCTTAAAATAGCCCTCAGGCAATTCGCAAATGTCACCCCAATTACCGGGTTCACCTGAACCTGAATGAGTCCGTCAATATCGTATTCCACCGGGTCTTCAGTGGTGATAATCTTCGTGTTGATGTCGTTTAAAAAATTTAAAGCTGCGTACAAACTCGTTGTTTTCCCCGAACCCGTGGGGCCTGTGACAAGAATTATTCCATTCGGCTTGATCATCAATTGACGCATCAATATTAATTCTTCCGGGCGAAATCCTAACGTTTCCATGTTAAGGGGCACTAAAGACTTATTCAGGAGACGCATGACAACGCTTTCTCCATATTTTGTCGGGAGTGTAGAAACACGCAGGTCAACGAATGTTCCGCCAACATTGATCTGAACACGGCCATCCTGCGGTAATCTCCGTACAGAAATGTCCATACCGGATATAAGCTTTAACCGGGAAATAATCGGTATTCCCATTTGTTTTGGCGGAGAAATTTTTTCGTAGAGAATGCCATCGATGCGGTATCTCACCTTGAACCCATCTTCAAACGACTCAAAGTGGATGTCGCTTGCCTTGTCTGATACCGCATCCAGCAACATGAGGCCGACCCATTTTTTTATCGGCGCTGCATCTGACAATTTTCTTAATTCTTCAATATCAATGTAATCATCTTTTGTTGTTTCAAGAGACACACATTCTCCACCGAATTCTAATAATAATTGTTCAATGGATTCGTGTCTATGCGGATAGTATTTTTCCAGGGCATGATTAATATGATCTTTATGGCAAAGGGCGGGTTTTATTGAATGCTTCAGGATCAATCTCAAATCATCGAGGATTTGGTAATTTAATGCATCTGCAAGGACAATGGTGACCGTGTCATCGGTAAATTCGACAGGAACGATACGGTAGAGCTGGGCAAGGGCGGGGGGCACAATATTAATTATTTCAGGAGGTATACTCATATCTTCAATGTCGATGATTTTTAATCCAAGATATTCACTCAGGGCATGGAGTATCTGCTCGTTCGTTATATACTGGAGGTCAACGAGGATATCACCTATTAAACCGCCTTTCTGTTTTTGAACTGCCAGCGCTTCGAGGATTTGATTTTCGGTAACCAGACCTTTGTCTTTGAGTATCTGACCAAACAATCTCCTTTTGGCGTCAGTTTTTACCTTTGTTTTTTCTTTTAATTGCATGGTTAGTCTTCTACTCCTACGATACGAAATACCTCCTCTACCGTGGTTTTGCCATCCCTGGCCTTCTTCAAACCGTCTTCTTTCAGGGTTGTCATACCGAAAGACCTGGCAGCCTTCCTGATCTCATCGTTTTCAGCCATTCTGTATATCATATCACGTAACGTCTCATTCATGTCCAGTAACTCATAAACTCCCATCCTGCCAAAATACCCAATATTATTACAGTTCTTGCATCCCTTTCCTTTATAAAAGGTGAAGTCCGTTAATGCATCGATTTCAAACCCCATTTCAATTAATTGTTGAGGGTCGTAGTTGATGGGCTCTTTACAATGGATACAGAGTGTCCGTACCAAACGTTGGGCCATTACACCCTGCAATGAGGTTGCAACGAGAAAGGACTTTATACCCATATCAATCAGTCGGGTAATAGCAGAAGGGGCGTCGTTTGTGTGGAGGGTGCTGAGTACGAGATGTCCCGTTAAAGCGGCTGCAATAGCTGTATCCGCTGTTTCTGCGTCACGAATCTCGCCGACAAGAATAATATTTGGATCCTGCCTCAACATAGTTCTGAGCACGGTGGGAAAATTAAAACCACTCTTTTCGTTAATTTCCGATTGATTAATACCAGGAATGGTGTATTCCACAGGGTCTTCAGCCGTAATAATTTTTGTATCTGTTTTATTCAGTTCGTGAATGGCGGCATACAAGGTGGTTGTTTTACCGCTCCCTGTAGGACCGGTAAGGAGCAATATGCCATTGGGTCGTTTGATAATAGATTGGAAACGGGCGTAATCATTCTCGTAAAATCCCAGGTTTTTAAGACTCTTCATGGCCATGGATTTTTCAAGGAGGCGCATAACCAGGCTTTCGCCATAAATAGAATTTAAAGCAGACACGCGGATATCCAATTCCTTACCTTCGTATTTGATGCTGATACGGCCGTCCTGCGGTCTCCTTTTTTCTGAAATGTCCATATTAGACAATATTTTAATCCTGGAAATAATGGGGTCCTGCAAACGCTTGGGAAGCACATGCGCCTCATGGCATACCCCGTCGATACGGTATCGAACCCGTAGTCGGTTAGACATCGGTTCAATATGAATGTCGCTCGCACGCGAGGCCACGGCCTTGTTAATAATTAATGAAACCAGTTGAATGACAGGCCCTTCATCTTCGATCGATATTGATTCTCCAAACTGTGTTTCAAATGCCTCTATGCCCTCCTCCGCTCCGGGTGGCTTAAAAATGGTAAGTTCCCTTAATAATACATCTACGCTTTCTGTATATTCTTTATCATAGTACTTGCGAATAGCATTCCTCAGACTCTCAGGTAAGGCAAGGACATATTTTATATCTGAATTGAGCATAAATCGAACGTTGTCAATCAACGCAAGATCCGGAGGACCGCCAACAGCAACAGTAATGACATTGTTGACTTTTGAAATAGGTAAAATATTGTGTTTCTTTACGAATTGTGCGGGTAATAAATCAATGACACCCTGGGGAACATCCATTTTGTCAAGATCAACAAGGGTTGAATCATAGTATGAGGCAAGACAATGAAAGATTTCTGAATATGTCGCGTATCCCAACTTAACCAGCGCATCTTCCAATCGTATAGAGTCCCTTTTTCGAATATCATTGGCATTGTTTAATTGCTCTCTCGTAATTAAACCGATATTTAACAAGGCGTCTTCTATTTGATAAATGGGTGTTTTCATGTTGAATTTGTTTCTATTATTTCATTACAATAAAAAAGTTTTCGTTTTATTCATTGTTTAAATAATGAAATGAACCCGAATTATACTATACTATGATGCAAGCATCAATTTTCTATTTTTTGCTTTTTTATTATAACCTCATTATGACAATAACATGAATATTTTAAAAAATACTTTAGAACACATTGATAATATCCAGATAGATTCAAACGGAAATATTAAGTCACGGTTTAATGCCTTTGCCATACCATCGGGAAGTCTTGGAAGACTGGAAGAGTTGGCTACGCTGTATGCCTCTATCAAGGACACCGTAAACTGCACAATAAAACATAAAAAAATATTTACCATGGCAGGCGACCATGGGGTTGCAGCAGAAGGCGTAAGCGCCTTTCCCCAGGAAGTTACCTTGCAAATGGTGAAAAATTTCATGGAAGGGGGGGCTGCTATCAATATCCTGGCACGGCATATCGGCGCCCAGGTAATTGTGGTTGATTGCGGAGTTGCGTCACCGGTGGATACACAATCGCTCAGTGTCTTAACGAAAGACCGTCAGCTGAAAATAAAAAAAATCGGGGCTGGCACAAGAAATATGGCCGTTGGACCTGCCATGTCAAGGGAAGATGCAGTTAAATCAATTGAGGGTGGCATAGAATTAATCGAGGCGGAGATTAAAGAAGGATTGGATATTATAGGCACGGGTGATATGGGAATTGCCAATACGACTCCCAGCAGCGCGATCCTTGCAGTTCTCGGTAAACTGGACGTTGAACGGGCAACCGGACGTGGTACAGGTTTAAGTGATGAATTGTTACGAAGAAAGATTCATATTATAAAAAAGGCGATTGAAATAAATCAACCCAATCCCAATGACCCGATAGATGTGTTGGCAAAGATAGGGGGGTTTGAAATCGGCGGTATTGCCGGTTTATGTTTAGGCGCTGCACGCCATCATATTCCTGTTGTTCTCGATGGTTTTATTTCAACGGCAGGCGCCTTGATAGCGTGCGCATTAGAACCAAAAGTAAATAAGTATTTGATTGCCGCGCATGTCTCAGCAGAACAGGGACACAAGATAATGTTAAAACTTTTGAAAAAAATACCCTTATTAGATCTTAATATGAGATTAGGAGAAGGCACGGGCGCTGCGCTGGGTATAAGTATGGTCGAGGCGGGAGTGAAATTACTCAATGAAATGGTAACGTTTCACGAGGCAGGGGTATCAGAACCACGTAGATAAAAAGAGGCAGAATTGTATATTTCTTTTGGTCGGTATCCCGTTTTAAAATGCGTGGGTATACTCAATACCGAAAATATGGTCGAATTCCGGATCGTCGGCAATAAAACCGCGATTAGTAATGCGTGATAAATCATATCCGATAAAGATTGAGTCATACTCTGTAAAGCGATAGGAAACATCGAGTCCAAGTGAGTCCCGTTTTTCACGGGGCGGGCCTTCATCTCCCTTTTTAACGTATTGCGTTGAACCAATCCTTGCCCGGCTTGCATCAAATCCTACAAGGATATCATGCGTAATCCAATGAGTTAAACGGCCATATAGTTCACTTCCATCTGTCCCAATAAAATGAGAAAGCACGGCATCTTTGTAAGTATATCCATCTTTATAAAGATGATGAGTAAACATGATCGGAGTGCTTTGGGCATATTCAAGACGAAGGTCGAGATACGGGTCCCCTAAAAACCCTGTGAGATACGTACCAACAAGTCCTCCTGGTTGATTTGGAATAATAAACCCCTTTTTCGTATCATCATACCCTATTTCACCATAAATAGCCGCATCTCGGGCAATAAATATATATCGTTGTATGTTGGGAATCCTTATGGTAACATCAAAAGATAATAGATTGTTAATATTTCTCGGATTATTCGGATTGTCAGCACCCTCTGATGTTGTGGTTTGGAAAAGAGCGCCCGGGAAATCTGCGAAAGTAAAACCTCGACCATCTCCACCAAATTGGAAGGAACGCCCATGGCCTATCTCCACATATTTAAACGGCGCCATGCTGAGACGATAAGCTCCCACCATTGCATCGGGAAAATCATTTGGATTTTGACTTCTATCTCCAAGTTGGCCAACTAAAAACGTGGCTTTCATGGGTCCGATATAACTCAAAAATGATGGAAGAAGAAAAGGTTCTGCTGACCCTATCCGTACTTGATTAAGTGGCGACGCATTGTTAGAGAAGAGCATTGAACCGCGAAATCCTGGTCCCCACCAAAGACTATCGCGACCAACTTCGATCTCTGTATTCAAGAAAGTGAGCTTTCCATAACCAACTTGCAACCTGCCCTGGCTATCATCTTCATTGATAGAAAATTCTGGTTGGTAGTATAATGATACATAATCTCCAACTCCTCCCCTTCCATCCATAGTTAAATCTCCATTCACTCCTTTGTTTACACCTTGTCCCGATTTGTTAATGAGCGTCTGTGAGTTGTTTGTGTAGGTGCTTCCAAATTGAACGTGATCAATGGGTTTTAAACTCAAAAACCCTGTTTTTGCGTCGTAGTTGAGATGTGTTTTAACCCCCATTTCAGCCAATTCCGAGCCAAACTCTTTTACAAGCTGATAGAGCAAATCTTCTAAATAACCTCGATCGTTATAATCACCGTATTGATTTTGTTCCAATTTACGTACTGCTTGAGCTACAATCCTTGCAGCTTCCATTCTACTCATCGGTTTGGTATTGAGGATTGCGTGGTCTGCCAGCCCTGCAAGGACTATTTTTTCAAGGGCATCATAAATCCATGAACGTTCTATGGCAAATCCACCCCAGTTTTTTAAAGGGATATTAGTTCTATCGGCAGCATTAACCGATATTAAATGCACTAAGAATAGGGTGAGTAAAAAACAAAAGGTTGAAATTATTCGAATGTAATGTTTTTGGCAGGGACTATTCAATACCAATTCAGTACACCTTATTACCGACATCTCATTTGTCCCAAAATTTGTCGTTGCTTACCTATGTATTCCAGTAAAAACACGACAAATATGCCTAAGAAGATGCCCATAAATCCAGCCATAGCTGTTACAATTATAGTTTTTGGTTTACTCTTACGTTCTGGAGGAACTGCTCTGTCTAATACTTGAAACACCGGCGTATCTTTTACCTCATCAATCTTTGCCTGCTCCAATTGTTGAGTAAGCAAAGTATAAAGCGCTTCCTGCACCTTTACATCACGCGTCAATCTGGCCAATTCTAATCCTACCTCAGGCACATTAGCAACGGGCAGATAAAATTCCTTTTGGAAATGACCTGCATTTCCCTTCGGTGGTGGAAGATCTAATCCTTCGCTGTATTGTGATTTTGCCAACTGGCGTTTTAATTCATTGATTTTTTCTTTGAGTTTTATTACCTCAGGATGAGAATCTTTTGCATAGCTTTGCATAACTTCGAGTTGAACTTCCGAAGCCATTATTTCACCCTTGAGATAAGCTGCTGCTTCAATAGCGCCCCTTGCTTGATTTTCGAGCGAAACAGTACGGTGTCTTTCCTGATATTGTTTTAATACTTCTTCCGATATCCTTAGATTTTTTTCTGTCTTTGCTAATTGCTCGGAAATAAAACGTCTCTGACGACCAGCCGCTCCAGTTCCCAATTGCGTAACAATTTGTCCCATGTTTTCAACATAAGCGTTAGCAATGTCCGCGGACATGTGCGGTTTTTTGTCTTCCACCGTGAGAGAAATCACTCCTTCATCAGTGATTTCTATATTCGTAACCTTCTCCAGATATTTAACTGCATCCTCAATGTACTCAAGCCGTTTAAAAGGTATTAAATTAAATATCTTCGTTCTGTGGTAGTAGTTAATAAGATTAAACTGCTTTACTATATTTTCTCGAATTGTCCAACTCTTTAAAACACTCACGAGTAAGTCGCTATTTGGTGCTGCAGAAGGAGTTGAAATTCCAGCTATTTTGGCAAGATCAGCTGCAGATCCTAAGCTGGATAACAAACTACTTCCAACGCCGCTTTCGGGGGAAATAATAGCCGTTGTAGACTCATAAATCCTATCCGAAAGCAAACAAAGGATAAATGCAAAAACAGCCGAGACACCGAAAATAATCCCTAATAATATTTTTCGTTTCCAGATTACACGCCAGTATTCGAGAAGATTGATTGAATCACTTTCCCGTTGTTGATCCGCTTGCTCTATCATATAGAAATTTCCTATTATTATACTAAAAAACGGCTGCCAATGCTGCCATCCCGAGGGCTGTTTGACCAGCAACGGTAGCAATATCCTTCACGAACGTCCAGTTAAGCATAGTGGATTTTGGAGGCACAATAATCGCATCTCCCGCTTCCACGTCTCTCAGTTTTAAAAAACCTACAATTGCGGAGCCATCAGCTTTGACTAAATACATCTCTTTCCTATCAGCATATTTCGTAAACCCACCCCCACGATTGATGTAATACTCTATGTTCTGGCCTTTTTTATGAATAATTGACGTTGGATTCCGCACACTTCCGTAAACCATAACTTCCGCAGGTTGTTTAGGTATGTGTATAGAATCACCACTCTCTAACATCAAATCATTTTCACTGCCTTCAAACTTTTCCAAATCATAATCCAGATGAACGACAATTCTACCTAAGGTAATCCTCGAAGCTAATAAGTTAATTTGTTGTTCTTGCTGTGTTATTTGAAATTGCTGAAGGGAGCGATCATCTCCCGTATAAGATGCCAAGGCACTTTGCTGTGACAATAGATTTATTTTAAATTGTTGTACAAAATCATCCAGCCTGGCCTTCTCTTTTGCCTGCATAGAACTTCGGATAAAGACAGTTCCTTTCAGGTATGCTTTGTCTGTAAACCCTCCTGCACGTTTAATAACGGAACTTATACGTTCCCATCTTTCTACGGTATATGTTCCTGGAAGTTTAACCTCACCAGACAAAACAATGGTTCCGCCTGGTTTATATTCACTTCTTACGGATATTTGGTCACGGGGGTGAAGAACAATATCTTGTGCTTGATCGCCTTCCCATGCCTTTCTTAAATTAATATTTATAACATCTATTGTTAGATCCTCTTTGTATCGAACTACTTCAACAGCGTCGGGATACGCTTCAGGAAACAGAGCCTCCTTTGGTAGAATTTGGCTTATACGCATTCCAGGCTTAACCTCATATTCACCGGGCTGCTTAACTGGTCCATCAACATTAACTGTATTATATATACGCGAATCAGTGGGATAAACTCTTACCAGATCACCATTTTTCACTTCTATATCGTTAGATACATTTATCTTTCCATTGGAATCCAAGAGATCAATATCTATGACTTCTTTTTCGGCATTTGGTTTTGGTCTGATAATCTGAACACGTTTTAAATAACTCTGCGGTGTCAGTCCCCCAGCCATTTCTATGAGGTCACCGACACGTGTAATACCTTCCAATTCATAAATAGCCGGCCGTTTTATCTGACCAATTATCCCTGCAACTGGTCCAATAGGGGGAAGAAAGACAACGTCGCCCGATTCCAGTCGAGTGTCTTTGCTTTTGTCACCATGAAGGAGGAAACTATAGAAATCAAATGTATTTTCAGTACGGTGGTTTCGTTTCAGTTCTATGGTTCTCAGCGACCCGGACTTACTCGGCCCTCCGGCAGCGAACAGGGCGTTCGTAAGTGTAGAAAGTGAACTAATAGTATATGCCCCCGGCTGGTTAACCTCTCCTACAATATAAATCTTGATTGTCCTGAGGTGCCCCATCGTTACGCTTATTTGAAATCCCTTGTAATACTGGGAGAGCTGCATCTGGACAAGCTTTTCGGCCTGAGCATAGGTCAACCCCCATACCCGTACAGGCCCTACCGTGGGAAGGTATATCCTCCCATAACGGTCAACCGTTACGGTATAAGAATTTTCCATAGCACCCCATATACTGATTCTCAATTCATCCCCCGGACCTAATACATACTCAGGGCCTACAGGAACATCCTCAACAGGGGCAAACGTTGATATGTTCCGGTTAAAAAGGGAGTACCCAAATTGGCGAAAATCTTTAAGCGACTCTCCACCTTCCGCCGGTGCGCGAACAAGCAACGAATCCTGAAAAGATGCTTCAACAGATGAGAGCGATTCGGGTACTGATGTAATTGGCTGAGATACACCGGGTGTTTGAGGTTGAATTTCACCCTGAGTGCCTTGTTGTTGAGCTACACCTTGCGAACCCGTCACCGGTGTCGTTCCTTGTTGAGGTACTGGAGATGTCTGACCCTGTGAAAACCCTGCTTGGTAAGGATTTTGCGGCTGAACTATCGGCGAAGGTGGAAGAACAGTTCCTTGAGAAGACGGACCAGGCGCAGATGGTTGAGCACCTGCCACCGGCGGGCTTCCTTCCTGTGCGTGGACTTGATAACTCGCACACGCTATTGCTATGAAAATGCAAACAAAGACGTTAAAAATTTTGCCTTTCATTATTCCTCATTCCTCCCTATTCCATCCCTAAAAAATCGTATAACAGAAGTGTCTGCAATTAATTAACAAACCAAAACTTTGCTATTAAACATTAATCATAAGTAATAATCAACTTTTTTCTGTTTACGCCGCTATCATGGATACGAATTCCTTACTCATTCTCTCATTTAAATGGTTCTATAACTTCTACCCCTCTTGGTATATCAAAAACAAAAAGTTTGTCAGAAATACCTTTGTTCAGTTGGACGTCTTTAAGCTCTACAATATTAACAACCTCCCCATCGCTTTCATAAAGTTCTATTTTGTACGGTAGCCATAACCCATCTTCTATCCATAATCTGATATCTGAATACTGGGATTTCGGGTCTTTTGGCAATAAATCTAATATATAGGATATTTTCTTACCATCTACCTTTGTATCCAACAGGGTTATTTTGTAATCCTTTTGAGCCGCAGCCACTGATTCTCCATAACCAAATTCAAAAAAACTCATACTTTGGGATGATTGCTTGCTGTTGTTCAACACGTATTTCTCTACCTGCTTTTCAGAAGGGTGATATACCCACACGTTTTTTCCATCCATAACGTTTATTTCATTTTTCGGCGGATAAAATTTCAGATAAAGCCTCTTGGGTTTTTTATAGCTCATTTCTCCTTGCGATACTTCAGTTGAGTCAAGCAGGGTTATCGTACGAGTAAATACAATATTTGCTTTAAGGGTCTTGAATGCTGTATTGACCTTCTCCATCTCAGTAAGTATATTATCAAGGTTTCTTTTTTGTAATACCTCCCCATGTAACACAACGGTATGCATAAAGAAAATAACCGCTATGAAAGATGTACAGAAAATTACTTTGTTCTTAATCACCTTTTTCTCCTATAAAACCTGCTTAATTTTCTCAAAATGCTCAATAATATGGACTAATTCCCGCATACTGTTTATTTCAAAATCAGGGATTATTTCAGTTTCCACATATTCCCGGTAACGGAGTAAGGCCGTCTTGGTACCTGCCGCTTTCCCGCACATAACATCATACTTGTAATCACCAACCATTAACAAATGGTTGGTGTGGATATTCATCATTTTACTCAGGAGGAAAATAGGGTCAGGGGCAGGCTTTGGCTTCGTATCTTCCCGGCTAACGATGAATTCAAAATGTAACTTATGCTTACGAAGAACGGTATTAACCGATTTCCTTGAGTTACGGGTTAAAAGAGCAATCTTAAGTTTTTTCCTCGATACAAATTCCAGAATTTCCAGTACGCCATCATTCAGTTCTGACTCCATTGCTGCCTGTGCTTCAAAACGTTCGAGAATTCCCAGTGCGCGTGCGCGCTCATCAGGACTTGACTTTTCAGCATATTCGATGATGAATCCTGTCTTTGCGCCAATTTCTCTCTCGATAGCGGCAAAATCTACATTAGGTTTTGTAAGGGTACCATCCATATCAAATATGATTCCACGCAACATACATCATCCTCTACATTAAGAAGCTTGTGAACACGGAAAATTTTAAAAACTGAAATATATCATAAATTTAACAGAGATACAATAATATCCTGGCGCAGCATAGCTGCAACCAATTCTCCTTTATGAAAGCGGGGAGATTGCTTCGGAAAAGACCCTCGCAATGACACGGACTATGCGCTTTGATGGTACAAACTGCACACTGTCATTGTGCATCGCGCTTTGTTATTGCAAAGAGGAGCCCATTATTCTGTCATTGCGAGCGAAGCGAAGCAATCTTTCTCTCATAAACAAACAGTGCCTCTTGATAAGGG
>JAXMAC010000091.1:0-14204 GCA_046350595.1 Candidatus Brocadiaceae bacterium
TTCAAGATTATCTGCTTTAAATGCTTTAAAAAGATTCCTTGCAGGTTCGAACTAATAGTGGGTTTATGTTGGTAACAGGTAAATTTTGTATTATTGAAGCAATATATTTCCGAAAATTCAATTTATTCTCTTATAAATATTTGACCTATGGTCTTTATTATTCTGGCCTTCGTGTATATGGCAATACCCAGCCGTGTCTTTCGTCCTGTTTTTACACCGCACACCGTTTCTGGTTACCCCTTTACAGAGAATAGATTTACCTCCCTCTAATTCTTCAGCGCTCCTCGATCCATCAAAACCCCAGCTCTTGAGATTAAGCGTTGATTCAATAAGTTCCTCCTGTTCATCCGGGAGGAGATAAAAAAAATCAATCCCTGTTAATTTTTCAATATTATCAATCGTTAAGGCATATTTTTGCAATGGTTCATTCGACCTTACGTTTGGAAGAACAAAACCAATCCCTTTTATATCGGGCTCTTCATAATCCACAATAACTTTATAAAAATATTTTGGTATAGAAACCCTATTCTTACCAATGACGGGCAAATTTTTTTCTAAAACCGGCCCGGTAACAATGAGAAGCGACCCATTATCACGCGCCCATTCTCTTACCATCTCCTCCAACTTTTTCCAAATCCCTCTATTAAAATCAGGCTCCTGGGGACTGATATTGCTATAGTAAAATGATTCACGCATTGCATTAGACGACCAGGCCATATCGCCCGCCGGCGCCAGGTGGCCCCTATCATAGCCAGAGCCAGCATAGTCCTTTTTTATCATGAGCAGCAACCTTACCAGAGATTAATGATAGTGTAACACTCAGGAAAATCAGCAAACAGAACAAATTAAATATCTTTATCGTTTTCATTTGGTTGTTTTTCATAGTTGTTTAAAATGTAGTTAAATTTGGCCTTCAAAGACTTATTTTCACTTTCACGTGCTTCCTTTCATGAGGATGGCAAAGTAAAGCATAGGACGCATGGGCGATTGACGGGGATGAATCATGAGCAGTTGAAGTTAGTGCAGGCTGCGCTGTGTGGTGATGTTATACCGTAGAAATCTCCGGAAACGCCCAAGGTGAAGCAATCAAAAGAGTACGGTGCATCGCGCGATATTAACGAATAGTTATTTTGCGGGAGAATATGAGGAGAGCCAGATTGTGATGTTTGGATACAATCGGGATGGAAAGCGAGGACATGAGCAGACCGTCATGGGATTGCTGCGTAGTGACGAGGGATGTCCTGGAGGAGTGGAAGTATGTGCGGGGATACACCGGACGGAAAAACGGTACCGGAGAAGATGCAAGAGGTAGAGGAGAAATATGGGACAAAGGGGTTGTCTTGGTAGGAGATCGAGGAATGATAAGCCGTGCCAACTATGCGGTGGACGTGATCTATACATAACTTCCCTTCTACCAGTTCCACCCCCCTATACTCACATAATTTACGCAATATCTCACCTATTTCTTTTCGTAACTTACCATGTACTATACTTACTCAGCATCTTGGCTACCCATATGGTACTTGCACTCCCATACGATATGTGATAAACTTTTTTTCATTTTCACCGCCTTCTGTTATTTTGCGAACTTCAAGCATTCCTCTTCGCACTATACAAGTTGATTTTTTTGTATACATTGAAACCCATTGCCATATAAGAGGTTACGTAATCTGTAGACTTTGGAAATATTATAACATAACATCGGGTATGCAGTCTCGCTTATTTTTCAGCGTATCCATTATTTACATATTTAATCTGTAGTTAAATATAGACTTAGGAGTGATCGTGTGAATCCTGGCATATTGGAAAAAATTTTCAGACTCAGAGAAAACAAGACCAATGTGAGAACGGAGATAATTGCTGGTATTACCACGTTCATAACCATGGCATACATAATATTTGTAAACCCCTCTATTCTGAAAATGTCGGGTATGAACGCGGCCAATGCGCTTGGGGATGCAGCCGTAAATTATAATGTATTCAATGATCCTGTTGTTGGTTCAGTTATGGTGGCAACATGCCTCGCTGCTTTCATCGGGACGCTGATTATGGCGCTTTATGCAAACTGTCCTTATGCACAAGCGCCCGGAATGGGACTGAATGCCTTTTTTACGTTTACCGTAGTTATGACCATGCATTATACCTGGCAACAATCTCTCGCTATTGTGTTTCTTTCTGGCATTGTATCGATAATCGTTACGGTTACCAGGGCGAGAAGAGCCATTGTGGATGCAATCCCGGAATCCATGAAACATGCAGTGAGCGCTGGCATAGGTTTTTTTATAGCATTTATAGGTCTTTTAAATGCCGGTATCATTGTGAAAAATTCTTCCACCACACTGAGTTTTGGAGATTTCAAAGCGCCTTCGACACTTCTTGCGATAATCGGTCTATTTATAACGGGTATCCTTCTTTCAAGAAAGATCAAGGGCGGCATGTTATTAGGAATTCTCATTACAACAATTATTGGCATCCCGATGAAAGTCGTCAGCATACCTTCGGGATTTATTCCCTTTTCAATGCCACCGGATTTATCATATACTTTCTTTAAAATGGACTTTACGGGCTTAATGATTGCTTCAGGCGCAACTGATCTATGGCACGGAATATGGGCATTACTCACTTTGATAATAGCTTTTAGTTTTGTAGATATATTTGACACCATCGGGACACTTATTGGAACAGGAACGAAGGCGAAGATGATCGATGAAAATGGCAGGATAATTCGATTAGACAAAGCTTTGGTATCTGACTCCGTCGCGACGTCTATAGGCGCATTGCTTGGCACATCAAATACTACTACCTATGTTGAATCAGCAGCAGGTATAATGGAAGGAGGCAGGACAGGGCTTACCGCACTGACCACTGCGGTATTATTCCTTGCCGCCCTCTTTATAGCGCCCATAGCCGGACTGGTACCGGCGGCGGCAACTGCGCCGACGCTTATTATCGTTGGAATATTCATGATGAGTGAAGTGAAGGAAATCGACTTCGACGACTTTACAGAAGCGATGCCAGCCTTCCTTACCGCTGTTATCATGCCGTTTTCGTTTGGTATTGCAAACGGTATCGCCGTAGGATTTATAATATATCCAATTTTAAAGATCGCTGTGGGAAAAGCAAAACAGGTACACCCCATTATTTACCTGCTCGCCGTATTATTCACCATAAGATTTATAACCATGGCGGGTAAATAAACGGCGCTTTCCCCGGCGCTGCGTAGCCGCAACCAAAAAGAGTTCTCATGGAAGATGAGGAATATCGAATGTACCCGGAAATTCACTTTTTACTGAATGATAGAGAAATTCGCATCTCCGAGCACCCCGCTGTGCTTGTGCTCGATTACATTCGGAGAAGAGAACGATTGGTGGGCACTAAGGAAGGCTGCCGCGAAGGTGACTGCGGGGCATGCACGGTGCTTGTTGGTGAACTATCCGGTGATCAAGTTGTATACAAACCTGTTACCTCCTGCCTGATGCCATTGGGAGAATTGTACGGAAAACATCTTGTTACCATCGAAGGTTTGAATATGCCACACCTCTCGCCTGTGCAGCAAGCTATTGTGGATGAAGGAGCTACTCAATGCGGTTTTTGCACACCTGGCATTGTCGTCTCCCTCACAGGCTATTTGATGGAAGACCACCAGGAAATCACGAAAGAGGGTGTGAAGAAGTACCTCAGCGGACACCTGTGCCGTTGTACAGGATATCGTTCCTTAAAGCAATCTGTGGATCATTTTAAAAAGACGTTGGACAATAACAAGGGGATCGGGTTTCTTGTTGCTAATAAAATGATTCCCGCATATTTTCGTGAAATTCCCGACAGGCTACGCAGGATTCCCGAAATAAGCGTATGTAAGGGGGAAAAAACACCAGACTTTTTTATTGCCGGCGGCACTGATATTTATCTGCAAAAAGACGAACTCCTCCCTGAATCCCGGATTTGTATCCTCAATAGGCGACCGGAAATGACGGGTATATTTAAGAAGAATGGCTATCTGCATATTGGCGCATTAACGACTTTTGAAGAATTTGCCCAACATACCGAGATAATCAGAATTATCCCCTCTATCCAGGAGTACATGTTTCAGATTGCCTCTTTGCAGATTCGCAATCGCGCGACCTTAGGCGGGAATATTATCAATGCCTCGCCGATTGGCGATATGACGATCCTCTTATTGGCGTTGGAATCATTGTTAGTTTTCAAAGACGGCGAAAACAGCCGCACCGTACCCATCACATCATTTTACAAGGGATACAAACAGCTCGACAAGACATCAACAGAAATCCTTGCAAAAATTCTTATTCCGGAACCGGCCTCCGGCGCCCTGATCGATTTTGAAAAGGTCTCGAAAAGAAAGTGTCTTGATGTTGCCTCTGTCAATAGCGCCATGAAGGCGCGTTGTGAAGACGGAATCATTCGTGACATTGGTCTGGCGATGGGCGGTGTTGCGCCAGTCCCTTTATTCCTGAAGGCAACCTGTCAACATTTCCTCGGCAAGCAGGTATCCAGAGAGGTCATTGAAGGCGCTTTTCCCCTTATACAGAAGGAAATCTCTCCCATAGATGACATCCGTGGAAGCGCCGGTTACAAAAGGCTTTTAGCCCGCCAGCTTTGTATTGCCCATTTTACAAAAATTTTCCCGGACATGGTGAAAGTGAGTGATTTCTATGGAACGCATTGATGCTGCCGTTCATACGCGTGGAGAATCTCAATACGTAGATGATATGCCACTGCCGGGAGAAATGCTGTATGCCAGCGTGTTCTCCTCTCCTGTGATGCACGGAAAAATACTTTCATTGGATACAGAAGACGCATACTCGTTACAGGGAGTGGTTGCTGTTTTAACTTCAAAAGACGTCCCTGGTGAAAATCAGATAGGCTCGATCATCCATGATGAAGAATTGCTGGCGAGTATCGAGGTATGCTATGTTGGACAGCCCGTGGCAATAGTAGTGGGAACGAGCCCGGAAATTGCGATGAAAGGCGCTAAGAAAATTGTCATGAGCGTTGCCGAACTCCCTGCGGTTACTGATCCGAAGGAAGCCTTTCTGCAGGGCAAAATCATTGGCGCTCCGAGAACCTTTGTACTCGGAGATGTGGATGCAGTATGGCAAAATTGCGACTGTATTGCAGAAGGCACCTGCGATATTGGCGGTCAGGAGCACGTTTATCTTGAAACCCAACGGGCACGTGCAATTCCACTGGAAGGGAAGAGTATCCGTATTCATTCATCAACGCAAAGTCCAAATGCCGTACAGAGGCATGCAGCAAAAATCCTGGGAATCCCCGCTGCTTCCATCGAGGTGGATGTTAAACGACTAGGAGGCGCATTTGGCGGCAAAGAGGATCAGGCAACACCGTGGGCATGTATGGCAGCCCTTGCGGCATGGCATACCGGAAAACCGGTGGAACTGGCGCTCCGGCGGGCTGACGATATCCGAATGACGGGTAAACGGCATCCGTATAAATCAGACTTTAAAATTGGCGCAACCAAAGAGGGCAAGATACTGGCGTACGAGGTCAGACATTACCAGAACTCCGGGGCTACGGCGGATTTATCCACCGCGGTTTTGGAAAGGACACTCTTTCACAGCACGAATAGTTATTTTATCCCGAATGTGCGGATTTTTGGAGTCTGTTGCCGGACCAATCTCTTGTCAAACACCGCTTTTCGGGGTTTTGGCGCACCACAGGGGATGTTTGTCATGGAAAGCGCCATTACAAAAATGGCTGAAAAATTGGGCATACCACGGGAAGAGATTCAGGAGAAAAATCTCCTGAAGGAAAATGACCTTTTTCCTTACGGACAACGCTCAAGGAATTGCCATATAAGGGACACATGGAATAGGGCAGCAGAAAAATATGATTTGCTAAAAATTCGTCAGGATATCGGGGACTATAACCAGACCCATTTTGAGACGAAAAAAGGGTTTGCCCTGATGCCGGTTTGTTTCGGTATCTCTTTTACAACAACCTATATGAACCAGGCGAGCGCCTTAGTTCATGTATATACTGACGGCAGCGTGAGTATTTCAACCGGTGGAGTAGAGATGGGACAGGGTCTGACTACCAATTTAGTTATTGCTGCCGCAAGAGCCTTTGGAATCGAAGGCCGCCGCATTAAAATCGAAACCACAAATACAACGCGCATTGCCAACATGTCGCCCAGCGCTGCCAGTTCAACTACCGTTTTAAACGGGAATGCAATGCTCAGAGCGATCCGGCAGATTCTTGACCGTCTGAAGTCTCTTATCATTCAGGAACTTCGTGTTCATGACAAGGATAAAATTACCATCGTTAATGAGAAGGTTTTTTACGACAGCCATGAGACAGGCTGGGGGTGGGAGCAATTGGTTCAAACCGCCTATGTGAATCGCATAGACCTTTCAGCATACGGTTTCTTTTCCACACCAGAAATATATTTTGATAAAACAAAAGAAAAGGGACACCCCTTTGTTTATCACGTCGTCGGGACTGCTATTATCGAGGTAACCCTGGATTGCCTGCGCGGCGCGTATGATATGAGATCAGTAAAAATTGTGCACAATCCGGGCAGGCCGCTCAATGAACACGTCTGTCGCGGTCAGATCGAGGGCGGTCTGGCTCAGGGATTGGGCTGGATGACGATGGAAGACGTGCGGTTCAATGAAAAAGGGCAATTGCTTTCAGGTAATCTGGCAACTTATAAAGTCCCCGACGTATATTTTATGCCTGACGACATCGAGATAGAGTTTCTGGAAAATGGAGAAATCCTGGGTCCGTATGGAAGCAAAGCAGTTGGCGAGCCGCCCTTGATGTATGGGATCGGAGTTTTCTTTGCGCTCCGTTATGCCATGCGCGCCTTCAAACCCCACAAAGATTTTGCATTTGCTTCGCCCTTAACACCGGAGCGTATTTTATTGCAACTGTATTCAGAATATTTGAATAAATAGAGGTGAGACTATTTGATCGGGACATACCTGGCGCAGCATAGCCGCAACCAAAGTGACATTTGACGGCTGGAAAAAACTATAGAAACCACAAATTGCACAGTTAAAAACCATTACATAGCGCAGCTGAGTCGCAACCAATTCTCTTGTGAAAGCGGGGAGATTGCTTCGGAAAAGACCCTCGCAATGACACAACCCTGTCAGGTTTGTTGTCACGTTGTCATTGCGAGCGGAGCGAAGCAATCTTTCCCTCATAAACAAACTTCACCTCCTGACAAGAAGTAAAAGGGATTGTGAAAAATTTACAAAAAAAAGAGGTTTTTACAGATTAAACAATCGTTTCTGGGTGTTGCTAACGCAACATGATGACTAACCCGAACGAGTCGGAAAAGACCGTAGTGGCAAGGCGCGCCTTGCCACTACAAAATATTTTTGCTGAAAATGTCAAAATATTTTTCGTAAGGCACTAAGGCTCACAAAAGGATACGAAAATGTGCATTTTCGCACAAATACTATTATGCGGGAAGTTATAGAAGAAGCCCTTCGTTTAACAGATAAGAACGAACCTTTTGTCATGGTTACCGTAACGTGCACCAGGGGTTCCACCCCTCAGAAAGCCGGCGCTAAATTATTAGTTCGCCGGGATGGAAGCAGTGTAGGCACCCTCGGTGGTGGTTGCATTGAAGGGGACATCTGGTGTCTGGCTAAACAGGTTTTACACGAACGGGGCGGCCCATTGTTGCGCAGGTATGATCTGAATGAAGCATTTGCAGCCAGGGATGGCATGGTCTGCGGTGGAACAATGTATCTTTTCCTGGACCCCATTTTGAAACCAGATTATTTTAAACCCTTTGTTACAGAAATTATGCAGGCCTGTCGTGGCGATTCACCCGTAGCTATGGCAACGGTGGTCAATATTTCCCATAATACATCCAATTTAGGTTCAAAGTTGCTCATTCAGGAAGATGGTTCTACCAAAGGAAGTTTAGGCGATCCTGAAACAGACCATGAAGCAAGCGCCATTGGCCGAGAAATTGCGCCTTCTGGTGGCAATAAAGTATTCCATACAAGGGATGGCAGGGAAATCTTTATAGAGGGCTACACATCCCCGCCAACAATCGTTTTAATGGGTGGGGGGCACGTCTGCAAGGCAGTCTCCAAACTAGCGGCGACATTGGGATTTCGCATCTATGTAATTGACGACCGGCCGGAATTTGCCAGTAAAGAACGTTTCCCAGAAGCTGCAGATGCTGTAGTTGCTGATTTTGATAAGGGACTTGAAAAGATACCCATTAGTCCCAACACTTACATTGTCGTGGCCACACGCGGACACCGGTACGATGATATGGCATTGTCATCGGCTGTTCAGACACGCGCCCGCTTTATAGGGCTGTTGGGAAGCAAACGCAAGACTCTCGAGATTTACAAAAGCCTCATACAAACAAACGTTCCGGTGGAACGTTTACAAGAGGTGCGCGCCCCGATAGGACTCAATATTGGGGCGCGCACTCCCGAAGAATTAGCGATCAGCATCATGGCGGAGATCGTCATGATTCGTAATGGAGGCAACGGCGCTCCTATGAAGATGGACGCAAAGTATTTGAGTAATTTGGTTGTAAAATTGTAAGAATTTAATTTTGGGAAGAAACCTATGGAAATTTTAAAGGCAGTTAAAGAGAGAAGGAGTATAAGGGGTTTTCAGAAAAAGGACATTTCCGGCGAAATTATTGATAAGCTCATAGATGCATTAATATGGGCGCCCAGCGCAGGAAATCTGCAGTCAAGAAAGTTCTTTTTCATTAAAGATGCAAAACTCAAAAAGGGCATTGTCTCGGCTGCTTTAGGTCAAAGTTTTATTGCTGAGGCGCCCCTTGTAATCGTTGGTTGCACCGATAGCAGGATCTCTGGCAAATATGGAGACAGGGGTGTATATCTTTATTCAATTCAGGATGTCGCAGCCAGTATTATGGGGATGATGCTGGTTGCACATGAATATGGGCTTGGTACGGTATGGGTGGGTGCGTTTGAAGAGGAAGAGGTATTCAATCTCCTGAATTTACCCGAAAACCTTCGTCCCGTTGCGATAGTGCCAGTTGGCTATCCTCTTAGGATCCCGTCATCTCCCCCGCGGGTATCAAGGCACGAGGCCGTGGTGTTTCGATAATTAAATTGTTCCATAGAGTTTTAAAATGAGACATTTAGGCGGCTTGTATAACAGTAGTGGCAAGGCGCGCGTTGCCACTACAACTACAGCTTTGAAATTCCTATACATAATCTGGACGACCTTGTAATGGTTGCTCAATGATGCAGTACTGTGCCATTCAGTCTTCATGCATACAACCTGCAAGACCAGCCACGACCTTTTCCGGGGCGCTCACTACGTACGCAAGCCGGTCGTAATCGATATTTTTGGGGGTGTCTTCCTGAGTACGATAATAGAGATAACAAAAAGGCGCGGTATCAGTTTTGTAGGTTGTTGGGTTGAGGAGCGAAACCCAACAACCTAATATGGCATGACAAGGGAATAATGCAATATCGCAGATCACAAGCGCAAGGTACACGTCCTTCTTTACCATAATAACATACAATAGAAAGAGGATATTATGTCACAAGGCAAATATAGCGCTGATAAAAGAGGCTTTCCAGTATGTTATCAAACAACGGCCCTTTAGAATTCGGGCATTTGTCTTACTTCCTAAGGTGTACCCCATTGTATTTGGACATTACCAGAAAACGATAATAATTTGATGAAAATGTGGGACATGAATAATCTCAGTTGTTGGACTTCGCTTTGCTCAGCCCAACCTACAATACTTTTCTGTCATTGCGAGCGAAGCAATCTTTCTATCATAAACAAATAATCACCTATCTTTGATAGAGCAATAATCTTTGCCTCTATGTTCAACATCGTAAATCTTTATGTATTTGGTTTTATCATAAACCCAATAAATTATCAGGAATATTATTTTATACATAGTTCATTTTTGAGAGATTTCCAGTCTTTCCCCTTATCCTCGATATCCTTAATAAGAAATTAATCTGAATTATCTCTAACAAAACATTGCTTTTTTTTAGGATAATATATAACACGGGAAGTCAGTTGGTAGGTTGGGTTGAGTGAAGCGAAACCCAACAAAATCAAATGATTCATGCTTTGCTTTTACACCAAAGGTAATTCAATTAAGTTGTTGGGCTTCGCTTTACTCAGCCCAACCTACAATACTATTAAAGAAATTGTAAGCGAGATAGTGAGATTATTTGCAAAATAGTTTATTCAAAGCAATAGAAAGAGGATCGGATGTAAGGAAGAAAAAAGCTGTTTACTTTGAGCGTATTAAAGGATTTAGAACTGCTATTACTCCAAGGGCGAAGGGAATCAATGCCTATTGTGGATTATAATAAGATAAATTCGGAAATAGCAGTTTAATAAATATAAACAAAAAAAGCCTGGTATGTCATTTCTGATATACCAGGCTTCTGACTTTCCGCCAAGACAACCTTTAAAATAACGTTATTATGGCTAATATAATTTAACCTGTCCTTAATTTCTGCTTCCAAGGAGTTTTTATCTTCACCCTCCCTATTTTCGTGTTAGCGCTGCTAATGTTGCCGGTGGAAATATTAACCCGTAGTCGCAAGATGATATCACGGCGCTATCGGATGGATTAATAATGCGGGCGGAAACATATATTCCATGAGCCGATTCACCATAAGTGCCAACTACCACAGCGGACGCATTATGGTTTTTGCTAACCGCTCGCAAGTCCCGGCTCAGAAGAAACTCACCCTTGCATTCTTCCATAAAAACAGATTCGGTTCTGAGCCTCATATCTATGACCTTATATCCTCTTTGTGATAGCCTTGATGATACATGCTCTGCAAACATTCTCCCGAATATGGTTGATTTGTTTAAATTATTGATATCCACAAATGATGCAACTAATATGGTGTCACACGGTTTTATTTGAACCTTTAGTTGAGACAATAGCTCATCTGCAATACGATAACCTTGACTTACCAGATCACCATCGAGAATATATTCTGATGGAGCTGAAGCCGTTGATCTATTTGGAGGTGTTGAACAACCCATTATAAAATACAAAGCAATACCGATTAAAACCATCACTGCTGAACTTTTCTGCATATAAACCTCCCTTTTACGTTTAATAGGTATTTGTCATAGCATAATCTTTTCTAGAACCAAGGCCAGGATATTTTCCGCCTGAACCATCACCACCACTCCTGTCTGAACCATCAACGCAGTAACGAGGAGAAGAGGAAATTTCCCAGTAGTGGTCAAGGTCTATGTCGTTTACATAAAAGATTTCGCTATTTCGTAATAAACTGCCCTTATTTGTTGAAAGCTCGTAAGTGATTATTACCTCAGAATGAGGTTTTGTTCTCCAAGTACGGTCTGTTTCACCCAGGAAAAAAGACTGGGGAATATAACAGAGTGTATACCACATCCAACTGCCGTTATTACTTCTACCAGCCTCGTGAAAAACTTTCTTAATCTCATAAAGCAGTGTGTAACGACTACTTTCATCTGTGGTGAGAACCAAATCCCGATGATTGAGTTCCGTAGCCAGAAGCGTCCTCATTGCCTTGCCGAATGGTGAACGGTCTGCATCCGGCATGAATACCTGACCTTTTTCGTTTCCGATTTTCAATTTCACCATTGCAGCTATCTTCCTGGCTAAATAGTTCCAATGATCACTGGCTTGCATTTTAGCCTGGTGTTTAAGTCGGTAAGCATGTTCTTTTGGGACTTGTGCACAAGATGTCAGAAAAACGAGTGCTAATAAAATGGCTAAATTTCTCATACCTCCTCCACAAATATTTTTTAAACTTTTTATCGGGGGCTACTTCGGATAAGTTTCACCGTGGCCTGTTCTTCATCTTTATCTAAATCTGCCTTTCCGTAACAAGGGGGATTCTGCATAAACGAATAGATTTATCTGTGGGCTCTAAGAAAATAAAGTCGAGGCAAAAGTTACAGTATAGTAATATTTAATTTTGGCCATGTCAAGCAAGAAAATATTCCACAAGTTTAATGTCTTCTGTATGGTATCTTTTATATTAAAGTTGGTAGGTTGGGTTGAGTGAAGCAAAACCCAACAAAATCAAATGATTCATGCTCTGCTTTTACACCAAAGGTAATTCAATTAAGTTGTTGGGCTTCGCTTTACTCAGCCCAACCTACAATACTAATGTGCAATTTAAAACAAAATAATACTTTGTTGTATCTCCAAATACATTCCATCTCATCAAATACTCTTCATAGTCTAATGTGAAATATAACATTTAGATTGACATTCAGCTAATAGGAAGACAAAAAGCGCAGCTATTGGACGGGAAAGAAAAACTCTTCAATCTCAAGGACTCCCATTCCCGCCATTCCTTCTTTCCTGAGCAATCCTTTGGTCACGTAGAATTATGGAGACTTTTAGCCAATTTGCAATCGTAACCCCTTGTAATCAAAGTCGGAAAAGACCCCTCGCAATGACACTTACTATGTTCTTTGATGGCACACAGCACATTGTCATTGCGAGTGGAGCGAAGCAATCTTTCCCTCATAAACAAACTTCACCTCCCGATAAGAAGTACATGGGACTGTGAAAAACTTACAAAAAATGCGCATGTAGAGACGCAAAATCTTGCGTCTCTACAATATTGAAACTTCTAAACATTAAATTAGGGATTCGGCTACTTTTTTCGCAATTAAACGTAGGACGAGGCTTTAGTCTTGCCACATGCAACCCTCAAGGGTTGCCCTACAACAAACTTTGAAATTTGGGGTTACAAAGCCATAGCCCATGTGACATTTTTTGCTTTGAGATTTTGAATATGCACCGTTTCGTTATAGGTTATTTCCTGTGACCAAAGAGCAAAAAGGATTTTGATCCATTTTTTAGCCAGGTTTCGCAGGATGGTATTGTCACTCTGTTTTCTCTGCTTGTGGTGATAGTAAAAGGCCTTTGCCCATGAGGAGTAGTTGATACTGGCAAAAGCCCAGTCGTGAAATGTCCTTCTGAGAGATTTTACGCAGGCGTAACGCAGAGAGACCGTTCTCCATTTTCCGCTTTCCCTGACAACCGGTACGCAACCGGAGAGTTTTGCGATTTCCTCCGCGGCCTGGAAGCGGTGATGACCGTCTTTGCTTTTTGGCCCAAGTGTTGCGACCAGTTCCGGCGCAAGGCGGTCGCCCACACCCGGCAAACTCTTGACCGGGATTGATTCTGGGAGGTTATCCAGGATGTCTTAGATTTCTTGTTCATAGTGGGCAATATGTTCTTTTAGATTTTTGAGCTGATCAAGAAGCATTTTTAGGCGAAGTCTTCCGGAACGGGCAGTGACCTTATCTGGCTGAATGGTTGGAACTTGAATGGTCTTCCAGAGTTCATTGACCTTTGCGGGACACGGGTAGCGATGTTTCTTGAGAAATGAGAGGAATGCCTTTTTTGTGCATGCGCTCAAGGCTCGATGGTCGGGAAATGCCTTGAGAAAGTCAATGAATATCTGCGAATCAAGGGAAAACATCTCCAGCGCCTTTGGGTAGAACTCTTTCAAGCAGGAAATAACCTGATTGGTGAATCTTGACCTTTCATCAACCACTTTACGAAGGCCGCTGCAAAGCCTTTCAAGAAGCCGATAATCTTCGGGAAGCGGTTGAAACAGGTGATGGTCTGTGCGCAAGATGTGACCAAGCGACAGGGCGTCGAGAGCGTCAGATTTTGTCTTTGAAAGCACATGCCGATCCTTGTAGCGGTTGACTGCTTTGGGATTGATGGCATAAACGACGTAGCCTTTTTGCAAGACAGGATGCCACGGCTTGTTTCGATGGCGATCAGCACGAGATCGGGTGACGTCTGATGGTTTGCGATGTGTGAGTGAAGCATGGCAAATCCCTCGCACGCGTGGTCGATCCTAAATTGATCGAGGGTTTTTGCTGAATCGTCAGTAATAAAAATATCATAATGATCATCAGCCCAGTCAATACCGACATAAATTGTTTTTTGTTCCATACCATTGTCTCCTTACAGAAAAAGTGTTGAGAAGCGAGTTATTTCCGTGACCCGTTGATGGCCTTATATGGACTTTTTCCGGAATATTCTATTGATCATACGGCCGCAGAAATAAGCAAGAGAAAGATGTGTATGGTCTACACAAGGTCATTGTGTGACAGGTTGGGTTTGACTCTATCTTCTCGTGCTCAGGGTACTCTTCCGTTCAATAACTCTTTCACCTTGTAAATATGAGTATTTCGTGGTA
>JAXMAC010000092.1:0-16233 GCA_046350595.1 Candidatus Brocadiaceae bacterium
ATGTTTTATTACTATTGAAGAGCCCAAAAAGTTTTTCGAAAAGTATATGTGGTATATTATTGGTGTTTCCTCAACGCTTTTTGTCGTGTTTATCGTTTTTCAGTTTCTCTATAAGATGCCGGCCGGAAAGGAATAGTAGCGACCACTCAATAAAAAATAATGAAAAATATTAATAGATTTAACAAATACAAAGGTACTTTTATTGATGGCGCTATACTTATAGCCCTCTTTGCCTTTCTTCTCTCATATTTTCATCCTTCTCTTATTCTTTCCCAAAATATTCCGACAGGCGGCGACATGGCATCGCATTATTACCCAGCACAATATCTGAAAGATGTGTTGCTGGGAAAAGGACGTATAGTCGGCTGGCTTCAGGGAAATTATGCCGGTTTTCCCTTGTTTCAGGTTTATTTTCCCTGTCCGTTTTTGCTGATAGCTTTGCTGAGTTATGCAATTCCCATGCAGATTGCATTCAAAATAGTTGCAATACTGGGGATATTTTCACTTCCTTTTTGCGTGTACATCTCGCTCCGTCTCGTAAACTATAAATTCCCCATTCCCGTACTGGGCGCCCTCTTTACGCTGCCATTTTTATTTATGGAGGCAAACTCCATGTGGGGTGGGAATATTCCCAGCACCCTTGCCGGTGAATTTTCTTTTGGTATAGGGCTTTCGCTCTGTATTCTTTTTCTAGGAACACTCTATCGCGGAATAGAAAACCACAGAGGTATAATCGGCAACGGAATACTTTTGTTTTTTATCGGCTTTAATCATGCGTACACACTAATTTTTTCTGTACTTACACCGGTGTTCTTTCTGATTACCCTGGAGGATTTTTTCTATAAATTAAAATATCTTCTGAAAGTATACTTAATCGCATTCCTCCTCATTTCGTTCTGGGCTATACCGCTCGTTGCCAATGTGGCGTACACCACAAATTTTAATATTGTATGGAAGATGGACTCTTTTTTTGAGGTCATGCCTGTTATCCTGATCCCCTTTGCTGGTATTTCGGTTGCGGGAAGTATTGCACATGGCTATTTACGAATAACGAAAAGAGAACCAACTGATTTACGACCCTGGTATCTCTGGTTTGGGATATTCGTTAGCATGTTCTTTTATTTTTCAGCCAATAAAATTGGCGTTGTGGACATACGATTTTTGCCATTCATGCAGCTTTTACTCATGGTCATTGCCGCAGTGGGATTTTACAAGGTTGTTCAGTACGTAAAATTATCCTGGATGATACCCATAATTATAACCCCCTTGATATTTCTGTGGGTAAGTAAAGAGGTAGCGTATATCCCACAATGGATTGCCTGGAATTTTACAGGATTTGAGTCTAAGGAATTTTGGCCTCAATTTAGTAAAATAAATCAATATTTGAAAGGCACAGAAAATGACCCACGGGTAGTTTATGAGCATGCGCCGGAACACAATGCCATAGGGACAACAAGGGCGTTTGAATCGCTGCCCTTTTTCTCTGGCCGATCGACCCTGGAAGGGTTGTATATGCAGTCCACCATTACATCGCCTTTTGTGTTTTACATACAATCAGAGATATCCAAGGTTGCCTCTGCGCCACTCCCTGATTACACCTATACAAGTCTCAACCTTAAAGAAGGCATTAAACATTTAAAGATGTTTAACGTAAAAGATTTTATCGTTATCAGTGATGTTGTAAAATCCGCAATCCGGCAATTACCTGAATTTCAACTTAAGGCCAGTTTTTCTCCGTATGAAATTTACGAACTAACAACAAATGATAATCATTATGTAACCCCCCTTCCTTACGAACCCGTATTATGTATAACAAACAACTGGAAAAAGCTATTTTTCGAGTGGTTTAAAGATAGCAGGGTAAACGGAGTTCATCTTGTGTTGTCCGGCAAAAAGACTTATTCTCAGGAAGCTAAGGATTCGCTGCCTTTTCGGTATACAATACATGATGACAATCTGAATAATATTCCAGAAATCCCGATTGACATCAGTGGTGCTTATGTGAAAGAATTGGTGAAAGATGACGAGGTGCTCATAGAAACAAATTGGATAAACAAACCGCTTCTGGTTAAAATTTCTTATCATAAAAACTGGAAGGTTGTGGGCGCCCGGGAAATATACCAGGTATCGCCCAGTTTTATGCTCATTTATCCACAATCGAAACACGTACGGTTATATTTTGGTTATGGAATTTCTGATTATCTTGGCAGGGGTTTGAGCATACTGGGTATTATCATTATTGGAATATCGCTCTATTCCCAAAAAATCTGGTATCGTCTGCCTTTATTGAGTTATATTATAAAAGGGATTAATACTGCAGAAACCGGCTTTTACGCGACAGGATTTTTTCGGGTACTTCGTAAAAACAGGACAAAAATACTTACTGGTGTGTTATCTCTTTTTCTCATCCTTTTTTTATCTATGGTCTTTTTACAGAAAAAAGACCCGCAGAAATTATATAATGACGGTTTAAAATATTTTGATCAAAAAAAATACGCGCAGGCAAAGCGAAATTTTTCAACGATACTCAAAGATTTTCCTTATGTTTCTGCAGCAGATAATGCAAATTATTATTATGCCATCTGCTTTTTTAAAGAAAATGACTATCAGAAAACCATTGCTATATTCCAATCGCTTATCGAGCGATACAAAGACAGCAATTGGGTGCCGGAGTCTTACTACCATATCGGTTTGTGTAAGGCAAGACTTGGGGATATTTCTGGCGCACGCTCTACTTACTCATATCTGATAACTAATTACAATGTAACGGTCTGGGCAAACTATGCAAAAGACAGACTACAAGAGCTTAATACTGATGCTCAATAGGTAATGAGTATCCTTCGCGAAAGTCTAACATATTTTCAATGAGAGTATTACTGATTAATCCTGGCTGGGAGGGCGTTGTAAGCACAAAAGGGAATCGTATTAATCGATCATGGCCACCCCTCGACCTGCTCAATTGCGCTGCATTACTTGAAAAGGAGGGTATCGAAGTCGGTTTGATTGATGCCAGGGCATGTCCTGTTGATAATGAAAAAATAGCATTGATGGCGAAGGCCTATGATAAATGTTTTATCACTTCTTCACCAATAGACCGATGGCAATGTCCTAACATTGACCTGGCTCCCTTTCTGGAACTGACACGTTTGTTACCCAAGGAAGAACTTTACATCATGGGTACGCATGGCACAGTATGTCCTGATGAATTAATAAACCAAACCAAAGTAAAGGCTATTATCAGAGGTGAGCCAGAACTAACCGTTCTGGATGTAAGTCTGGGGAAGACCTTTAAAGATATCCCTGGCATAACCTATTCCGATAATGACAAAATTATCCACAATAGAGAAAGAGAATTGCTATCTCTGGACGATTTACCGATGCCGGCATTTCATTTGACAGATGTTCGGAACTATAGTTATGAAATACTGGGAAAAAGATTGTTACTTTTTGAAGGATCACGGGGTTGTCCCTATCCATGCATCTATTGTCAGAAATCCATGTATGGACGGCCGTACAGAATGAAATCTCCTGATAAGCTTGTTGACGAGGTTGTATATGGTGTAGAAAAATTTCAGGCGCAGAGTGCGTATTTTATCGATCTTGAGTTTACCTTAAAACGGGATTTTGTTACGGAATTCTGCAGTAAGTTGATTGCTAAAAATATTTCACTTCAGTGGACTTGCCAAACAAGGGCGGATACCGTTGATTTAGAACTTTTAAGATTAATGAAAAAGGCCGGATGCAGGCTTATTCATTTTGGCGTGGAAACAGGTTCTGAACGTATTATGGAGATTATAAACAAAAAAATAAGTTTATCTCAGATAGCCCATGGTGTTTTGACGACAAAAAAGACGGGAATTGAACAGGCATGTTTTTTTATGTTTGGGTTTCCCACGGAAACAGAGGAAGACAGATTAAAAACAATAGCCTTTGCAAAAACACTCAATCCGACCTATGCCTCTTTCCATAAAGTAACAACGTATCCGGGGACGCCGTTATTTGAGATGATGAATGAATATTCAACGCTATCAAAATTTCCCACATGGTTAAAAGAATCTGAAACAGATTATTTGAATCAAACCGTGCGTCAGGCACTGTTTGAATTTTATGTTCGATGGCAGTATATTAACAAAAACATCATCATGAGTAATCCGCTTAGATTGATCCGTAAATTGTATTTGTTTTATAATTATTGGAAATCACTGAAATAGTTATAGTCTTGAAATATTTTTGTAATTCTAGTATAATTTAAAAAACATTTTAATAAACGTTTAAAAAAAAATTTCCCATGAAAATTAAAACATACCCAATTGTATTCATCGCAGCATTCGTGTTCTATATTTGTTCTTCTTGTAACATTACCGGAAATTATGTTCTGGGTGATGATACAACAATTAGTAACCCTTCTGATGAAAATAATAATTCACCCCAAAACAATAAAAATAAGCAACCCCAGGATAGAGAAACAAAAGCTGACGACACCTCGGAGAGAAACCTTTCCGATTACAGTATTCGCGCTAAGGACGTTTTATATATAACTGTTTATGATGAACCTGATTTAAGTTATGACCGGCAAAATCAGAGGTCTCTGCGCGTTTCCGTTGACGGCATGATATCTTTCCCGCTGATTGGCGATATAAAAGTAGCGGGACTCACACCATTTCAGGTACAGAAAAAACTAGAACAGCTCCTCAACGAGGGGTATCTCATTAACCCACATGTTTCTGTTATTGTTGGGGAGTATCCTCTGGCGGATTCAATATACATCTATGGTCAGGTAAAAAATCCAGGTTCTGTTAAATTGTTGGAAAAGGACATTACTATTATCGAGGCAATTTCACTCGCTGGCGGGTTTACCCCTATTGCATCACCCGGTCGCGCCCGCATCGTAAGGATGGAAAACGGCGAGGAGAAAACAATCTATGTGAATATAGAAAAGATTATGAAGGGCAAAAAGAGTAAAGACATCAAATTAAAACCAGGCGATATTGTAGTAGTGCCTGAGGCGCTTTTTTAAGGAATCAAACATGCTCCCATTCGGCGGAAATGAAAGTGAAGAAATACATCTTCTGGATTATCTTAAGGTTGTCCAGAAGAGGATGTGGCTGGTCATTGCTTTTTTTGTTGTAATTGTGTCCATTGTAACCATTAAAACCTTTAAAACCACCCCCGTTTATCAGGCAACGGCACGAGTCGTCCTCGAACAAAGCAAAGTCAATGTTGGTTTTCAGCAGGTAGTTTCTGAAAGTCAATTTACACCAATAGATTTTTATACCAATCAGTGTGAGATTATAAAGAGCCGCTCCAGCGCTAAGAAGGTAATAGATACTTTAGATCTTAAAAATAATCCTGAATTCAATCCACGTATAAAAGAACATGATGCTTCGCAGGAAAAAGAACAAGTCCCTCTTAATGAAACATCTTTTGTTGATGGTTTTCTTTCCCGATTAAAAGTTTCTCTCATGAGAAATAGTGGTGTTGTTAATATTAGTTACGAAGGTTATAATCCTCAATTGACTACCAAAATTGTCAATACCGTAGCAAAGACCTACATGGAACAGGACTGGGAAAGGCGTTATAATGTTTCTAAAGATGCGCTTGATTGGTTGAGTAGACAATTAAGGGATGTAAAGATTGCCCTCGAAGAGTCTGAAAGAGCCTTGCAGAAATATAAAAAAGGGGCAGACCTCATCACCGTTGAAGCGATGGGCAAGGTTGATAGTGGTAGCGATGATAAACAAAATGTTGTTTTACAAAAATTAATGGAATTAAATGCTGCAGTAACAGAGGCGAAGACTGACCGTGTAAGATTGGAGGTGCTCTATAACAAACTTAATGAATTTAAAAATGCAAAAAACAAGGAAGAAATAGTCCAATCTATACCAACGGTAGTTCAAAGCGGTTTAATACAAAATTTAAAGGCAAATTATGCGATGGTTGAAAAGGATTTTGCGATGTATTCACAGCGTTATGGCATGAAGCATCCTAAGATCGTGCAGTTAAATAATGAATTAAATACCATAAGAGACAATATTATTAAGGAAGTTGAGCGGATATGCGAAAGTATTACGACAGAATATGAAGTTGCCAGGAGTAGGGAATCAACCCTTGTAGGAGTGCTTGAGCAGCAGAAAAATGAAGTCTTTGCCATGGGAGATAAGGCTATACAATACGGTGTATTAAAAAGAGAAGTAGACACCAACCGGCAGATGTATGACACATTACTTACCCGTATGAAGGAAACGAATCTCACGGAGGACCTTAAAACAAGCAATATCAGGGTATTGGATTACGCAGAGGTGCCAACAAAACCTTTCAAACCAAAAAAAGGTTTAAACATTTTATTAGGGATAATAGTAGGGCTTGCGTGCGGTGTTGGAATTGCGTTTGTAATGGAATATATGGACAACACAATCAGAACACAAGAGGATGTGGAAAAGTATTTAAAAACCGCGCTGTTAGGAATTGTGGGACATATACCAACATATGAAGAAAAAACCGATCTCAGTAGTAGCGAAGGCAAACTAATTCCGGATAGCCTATCGAAATATGCCTTGAAATCAGTAAAAAATGTGCAATCAAGATTTTGGAATATACTGGGGCGTTCTTCTGTTGACAGTAAGGAACGTTCGGGGAACGAGTTAATCGCTCATACTTCTCCAAAACACACAATTACTGAAGCCATAAAAGGTATCAGAACAAGCATTATGTTCTCACACCCTGATAACCCGAAACGGGTAATTCTTGTCACAAGCACAGCACCTGCTGAAGGAAAAACCCTGATATCGGCAAATCTGGCAATTGTTATGGCACAAACGGGAAAAAAAGTTTTAATCGTTGACGCGGATTTACGGAAACCATCGGTGCATAAGATTTTCAATATAGACAAGTCCAAAGGATTGTCTAATCTACTCGTTAAAACATGTGATTTACATACGGTTGCAATATCTTCAAAAGTCCCCAATGTTCATGCCATAGCATGTGGGCCTATACCTCCAAATCCGTCAGAATTGCTGAGTTCTCCGGCAATGGCGGAATTTTTAGAAAAGGCGAAAAAAGAATACGATTGGATTATTATCGATTCACCTCCGGTAATGACCGTAACCGATGCAAGAATACTTGCAAGGGTTGTTGATGGTATCGTTTTTGTCATTAAGAGTAGCCAAACAACAAGAGAAGGCGCAAAGAAGGCGGTAAGTTATTTTTCTGATGTCAGTGATAAGATATTAGGAACGGTAATCAATGATGTAGATTTCTCCAGGAATAAATACTATTACCAGTATTATTATCAATATTATTATCGTTACGGTAGTTATGGTGAAAAAGAAACAGAAAAGGCCGCAACCTGATAGTAACGTTTCCATACCCATATAAGTAAAAAACGCAAGACCGGAATTAGATAAGGCAAAAATAAAAAACGGATAGCGATGTCAACACGTCTTGTACTTATTTTTAATAAATTAATATTATATGGTCTGATTTTTCTTGTTGTATTCATTCCATTTATTCCGGTTTCCACCGTCCCCCTTTCTTTTGAGATGCCATGGTCATTGGCTGTCACAGCGCTGATTGTTTTAGCGCTTGTTGCTTTATGGCTTTTTAAGGAAATTTATCAGGGAACACTTACCTTTACGTGGACACCGCTTAACCTGCCAATCCTGGCATTTGTAATACTAACCCTTTTTCAATTAGCGCCTTTACCACCAGGTTTATTACATTTTTTTTCTCCTGCTACGGTAGATGTTGTTAGAACTACTGGAAATGATGATTATGAAAATATTTCCAAAATATTAAAGAATGATAACACGGCCATTTCTTTAGTGGATAATCAGATTTTATCTCACGATGATGCCCAGAATAAAAGATGGCACTCAATAACTTTATACAGACATGCAAGCAAAGTAGAATTGTTCAGGTTGTTGATATATATTGGTGTCTTTTTTTTGATTGTTAATAATGTTCATTCGAAACATCAAATTTTTCAGATAATCTTATCTATTATTTTTAGTGCACTGACTATATCATTTTTGGGTATATTGCAATATGTGAGTAAAACAGAAAAGGTATTTTGGCTGCTTGATATCAAGCGAACAAACTTCTTTGGCACCTTTTCAAATCGGGATCACTTTGCTTGTTATATGGCTATGGTTATTCCACTTATACTCGGTTTACTTGTTATCGAATTTCTACATCATACAGACAAAGAATCATCCTCAAGACACAGACTATCATCAATCACTTCTGGACACAAGGTGCTTTTTTACGTATTTGCAATTGTCATTATGCTATCATCACTTTTTCTGGCACGTTCAGGCGGTGCTGCCTTTACTATAATGATTTCGTTTCTTTTGTTTGCTGGAATGATGCAGTATAGGAAACGACTCAGAAAATTGTCCTGGATGTTCGTGCCTCTGTTTATTGTAGTATTTGGTATGCTGCTTTGGATTGGCATACAACCCGTTGTTGAAAAGTTGTCTACAACGGTGGATGTGGAAAATCCAAGCCTTACGGCTCGTTTGGAATTTTGGAAAGATACGTTAACAGCTATAAAAGACTTTCCTGTTTTTGGCGCCGGCATAGGGGTGTTTCCGTTTATTTACCCTCACTATAGCACCGTACCGTTTGAATTAAGCGGTTTTATAAATCATGCGCATAATGAATATTTTGAGTTAATGCTCGAAACAGGGATAATAGGGTTTACTATAATTTTGTGGGCATTATACCGTTTTATTAAAGATACTGCTTTTCATCATGTCATAGGTATCACCAACGGCATTGGCCACACACAAACATATCATAAAAAATTTGGCGTTAAAGAATCTTTTAAGAAACGGAATGACCCTTTTATTATTGGTACAGCAATGGGAGGGATAATTGGGGTAATAAGTATGAGTATTCATAATATTGTGGATTTTAATTTTCATGTTCCTGCTTGTGCGTTTCTGTTATCTGTACTTTTAGGAATTACCATGGTTGCCGTACACATGAAACACAACAATATTACCTAGAAATCAACCGCAATCAATTACGTAAGATGAAATACAGCCTGCATATTAAATCCAACATACAACCTTATCTGACAGGACTTTTAATTGCTGTTGTTTCGTTTTGCTTTTATTACCTTTTAGATTTTTTCTTGTTAAATAATTTGAATTATTATCGGGTTATAGAAGTTTTTAATCAACAGAATGCTTCCTCAAAAACGAACAACACTCCTATGCATAGTAATGAGGATGCTATTTCTTCTTTAACGGTTGATAAAAGCGTGTATAAATATAGATTGCAGCTATTTAACAAATTAAAAAATAGTAAAAACGCTGATCAACAATTTACATTAGCACAGTGTTATGATCAGCTTAGCCTGGAGGCTGCAGACCCGGAGAAAGAAGAAATATTTGCAGAGATGAGAAACGAAGCATCTGATTCTTATGCTGATTGTCAAGACCATTGGGAAAAAGAGGCACTGAGCCACTTTTATAGAGCTGTGATACTTAACCCACTATCAAGTAAATATCATATCCTGTTTGCTGAATATTTGGATTTTATTACAAAAAAAAGGTTATATGGGGAAAATTTAAATCCAGCTATAAAAAAAATAATAGTGCAACACTTTGAGTCAGCAATAATACTTGACAACAAATGGGATCATCCCTTTCGGGCGTATGGTAACTGGCTTTTTTCTTATGCTAAAAGCGAAGAGGTGTGTAATAACGGGGAACTTTTACAACAGACACTTGATCGTGCTGTGTCTATATATAGAGAAGCTATTAGAAGAAATAAAGCCCTTTTTTCAGAAGGGCTGGATAAGTATAGCTCATTTACCCATAGTTACGACGAACTTAAAAAACTGATTTCCGACCCTGAAGAAACAACGCTTTATTATGCTTTAGCAAAATATTTGCAGGGAAAAGGTCTTTGGGAAGCAAATGAAAATAGTTTTTACAACGATATAAAATTGCACGATGAACGGTTTCTCTTGTATCGGGCTATTGTTGAATATCTTTCTCAGAAAAAAAGATTTTCAGAATGTGCATACCTTTTAAAAGAATTCCTGGAATACGCGCCTGACGATGTCCAGGCACATCTATGGCTTGGCAATTTCTTGTTTTGGAATATACACAATAAGGAAGAAGGTCTTAAAGAGATTGAAATTGCTTTAAATCTAAAACCTGAGGATTTGAATATTCAATTTTATTATGGAAAGATGCTTTTTTTCTATGAAGACTATAAGAAATCTATTGAGGTTTTAAAAAAGGTAATTGAGCAGGACGAAAAGAGACATGAGGCCTATTTCCTCGTTGCTCAATCTTATGAGAAACTATTAAATATAAACGAGGCAGAAAAGTATTATGGAAATGCGATTTCTTTAAGTCCTAACTCTGATGAGTATAAAAAACGTCTTGCCCGTTTACGTATAGAATTAAAAGCACATGAAGCTGCTTTGCTAGCGGAATAAAGCATCGTGTTTTCATTTGTTTTGCTTTAAGAAAAGAGAAAAGACCTTTTTGTAACGGTAAATACCCTCTTTAAATAAATTAAATTTGCTTGCCCTTGTATCATTGCACGTAACTGGCAGTTCAAGGATACGACAACCATCTTTAAAGGCATGATAAACAATATTTATCACGTAGTCTGTGCCGTAGTCATCTATCAATCCACGGTATTTTTCGAGAATAGACTTTTTATAGACCTTTGCGCCCAGTGAATAGTCGGTAAAGCGAATGCCGAGTAATAAACGCGCAAGAAAGATGTACAAACCACTTCCCAGTTTTCTTGTGAAATTACGTGACTGAGTTCCAACTCTTTTAGAACCAATGATAATATCATAATCATTCAAGGATGCAAGGGCGCTGGTAACAAAAGACATATCTGCCGATAAATCCATATCAAGAGAAAAGATATAGGGATACTTGAATTGTGGTATAGAAAATTTAAGCGCCCTGCCAACACCACGCTCGTCCAGGGCAAAGAAGTGTATTTTATGAGGAAATGTCTGTTCTAAAGAATTGCCAAGTTCTACTGTCCTGTCGGTAGAACCATTACTACACATGACTATTTCATAGGAAATCTGTAACGTGTTAAGAAATTTGACTAATTTCTCTGTATTTCTGCAAATAATATCTTCTTCGTTATAAACGGGTATGAATATAGAAATAGAAGGTGGATTATCCTTCAGAAGGTTGCCCCTTTACAACTAGGGCTTCTTCCTGACTCCTTCTTAACAAAACAGAAAGAAGTGTAGAAGCTGTAAGCTGAGTTTTCGATTCGTAAGACAGTACAACACCTTTAAACGGATCAAATTGATCTTCTTCATATGAACGTATTCGGTAACCTACTTTAAATATACCGGTTGTCTTTGCCGTTTCTTTGAATTGTACACCAAATAAAGATTCAAAGAATTCGGAATCACCAATAACATTTGTTTCATAATTTGTCTTGCCTACATTAAATTCTGCCAGGGTATTTAACTTGGTAAATAGTTTATAGGTTAAACGAGTACCAATTCTGTTTTCGTTGTAGCTTGAGTCATCTCCAGCAAAGGTAGTTTGTGTACCAATGGTGCTATCATCATATTGAATGTCATAATTAGAATAATAAACCTCCGGTTGCAATCTTCCGAAATATTCAGGCAAAGCAACTGTTGCTGAAAAGTTGTTTGAGCGCTTACTGATTCTCTGAACCAGTTGTCCGTAAACGAGGTCGAATGTAGGCGGTTGTTCTGTATCTTCAAATCGGTCACGAAATGTTATACCTAATCCATAAGGAAATATTGTCTTAAAAGAACCGTCTATATATTGGTTGACGTGACTTTCATCGGTATGGTTTGCATATTCCCAAACATTTGCAAGATATCCGATACTTGCTTCACTCTTAATGGCCTTAATTGGAGAAGAAATATTTATTCCCGGCGACAACGTGGTAATTAAATCTGCATCCTTATCTCTTGGCGCATCAAAGATGTTATCATCGTAAGATTCACTTATGGAAAATATAGGATTTACTTTCAGCGGTCCTACGTGCAAATTTCCCTGTGCTTTTGCTTCAACACCAATGAAATATTGAAAGAGCAACCCTACGAAAAGAAATAAAACAAAATTTAAAAAATAAGTTTTATCTGTAGAGCGCCAATGTTTGATTATTATCAAAAAACAGCTCCAGGAGTAAAAATTGTTAATGCAATTTAACATTAACGTAAATTTATTTACAGTTCGATCCCTGCAAAATTTGTCAAGGAGATCGTATCTAATCGACAGATAAAACTGAAATTTGTAAAACGCAATTTATTTTCAAAAGTATACGTTGTAACGAGCGTGTTATTGAGATAACAGGCCCCAAATGTATATTCCCTTGTGCTGTGGGGTCAAATTTGAATGGGTCATAAATATACAAGTTACCTTGTGCCTTTACATCATGACATACGATGTGTTGAATGAATATACCCAGTAACAGGAATGAGAATACATGTACATAATAACTATTTTTTTTATGGTAGTGCAAAGTAGCGATTTTATGCAATGTTCACTGTATTTGTAAAAGGTTAGAGAGAATTAATCAAAATAAAAAATTACATAACTACCTTTAATCGTAATCATAGATTATATCCTTGTAAAACCACTAAGTATTGTTTTTTTCATGTAAAGTAATTCTTCACATTTCTATTCCAGCAAAATTTGTCAAAGATATTGTATCTAGCCGACAAGTAAAGCTAAAATTGGTAAAACGCAATTTATTTTCAAAAGTATACGTTGTAACGAGCGTGTTATTGAGATNATAAACGGGTATGAATATAGAAATAGAAGGTGGATTATCCTTCAGAAGGTTGCCCCTATCGTAAAAGTAGCTACGCTCTTTTCCCAGCCTGATGCAATAGTATTATTTGAATTATCATCGGAACTACGGTTATCATACCAGTAGCTAAAATTTGCAAATAACCATTTATGAATTTTATAATTTATAGCGGGTCGAAAACCATAGGTAAAAAATTCTAAATTTGAATCATTAGCAGTAGAAGTATCTGAACGCACATTCGGAAAATCTAAGAATTGATAATAATTCGTGAAACTTGCATTTATCTTGCTCGTCAGTTGTCTACTAATCGTGAAATAAATAGAATTCAATTCATAGAAATTTCTAATGTCATTTGTATTTACAACTAGGGCTTCTTCCTGACTCCTTCTTAACAAAACAGAAAGAAGTGTAGAAGCTGTAAGCTGAGTTTTCGATTCGTAAGACAGTACAACACCTTTAAACGGATCAAATTGATCTTCTTCATATGAACGTATTCGGTAACCTACTTTAAATATACCGGTTGTCTTTGCCGTTTCTTTGAATTGTACACCAAATAAAGATTCAAAGAATTCGGAATCACCAATAACATTTGTTTCATAATTTGTCTTGCCTACATTAAATTCTGCCAGGGTATTTAACTTGGTAAATAGTTTATAGGTTAAACGAGTACCAATTCTGTTTTCGTTGTAGCTTGAGTCATCTCCAGCAAATTTGGTTGTAGTGGTTGAAGTACCTTGGGTACTTATAATTGGTGCCAATCTTCGTATTGAATGTCATAATTTGAATAATAGATTTCCGGTTCTAGTCTTCCAAAATACTCAGGGTGGCTACTGTTGCGGAAAAGTCATTGGTATGTCTTCTTATTCTATTAACCTGCTCACCATAAATAAGACTAAAATGTAGGCGGTTGTTCTGTGTCATAAAATATGTCTTTAATAGTCATACCTAATCCGTACGGAAACATTGTCCTAAAGGATCCGGCGAGATATTGATCAACATGACTTTCATCCGTATTTTGTCCGCATACTCAAGAAAATTTGCCCGATATCGAAATTAGCTTCGCTCTTTATGGATTTTATGGGAGAGGAAAGGTTTATTCGGAGTTAATACGGTTATAAGATCTGATTTTTTATCTTTTGTTGTATCAAAATATTATTATCATAAGCTTCGCTTGTGGCAAAAAAGTGATTTACTTTCCAGCATTCCCAAAATGTATATTCCCTTGTGCTTTGGGGTCAAATTCTGGTTGTCATAAATATACAAGTGAATCGTGCCTTTACATCATGACATACGATGTGTTGAATGAATATACTCAGTAACAGGAATGAGAATACATGTACATAATAACTATTTTTATCATAGAGCCTCCAAAGTAGCGATTTTATCAATGTTCACTGTATTTGTAAAAGGTTAGAGAGAATTAATCAAAATAAAAATTACATAACTACCTTTAATCGTAATCATAGATTATATCCTTGTAAAACCACTAAGTATTGTTTTTTTCATGTAAAGTAATTTCACATTTCTATTCCAGCAAAATTTGTCAAAGATATTGTATCTAGCCGACAAGTAAAGCTAAAATTGGTAAAAACGCAATTTATTTTCAAAAGTATACGTTGTAACGAGCGTGTTATTGAGATATATTTGACATTCCTTGCCTTTCTTAACAATTGAAATCCTGTTGTATTCATCGGCATTGCAACTCATTTTAACTTCCGCATTACTTGAAAAATTAACGTAAAAATTATTATCCTTAATTCGCAAGTCCATTTTAAAGCGATCTCCTTGCGGGTTAAAAAAAGATAAAGTACCCCATGTCCAGCTCGTCCCTTTCATATCAAAACCAAAATCAAAGTCTTCCGGGAAATTTGCCTTTTGGGTAATAGTGTTTTCGCCGCTTACCTTAGATGTGATACCTTTTTTACCGAGAGATTCTACGACAACGATACCCTCACCCCAACCCGGAACAACCTCCCCTACTGAATATTTATTGAAATTTTCCGCAAAAAATACACGCTTTGATTTCTTTAATCGGGTAATGCTTGTTTTTGATTTGATAATGTTGCGTTTCGATAACGGCGTACTTTCTAAAACTATACCAGCCGATGTCGTTTCCGTTCCTACTACAACTTGTTTTTCGACAACCTCTAGCAAAGATTTTACCGTTGGGTCAACGGTAATTTCTGCCCTTGATACAGCAAAAGGAATCCCTGTTTCAGGGGTAATTATGCGAATATTAACATGGACGGTGGTGCCAAGATTACTAACAGTACCAAATGCAATTGCATCTGCCCCTAATACATTGCCAATTTCTTTAGAAAGGTCAGAGGTAAGATTGCCTACACCCTCTGTTTCTGGAAGGACGTTGTCATACAGTTTTTTCTCAATGACGTCAAAATATTTATACATCATCAGGTGTGAAATTAATTCTTCGTATAAGAACTTGCTAAAATTTGTTATTTCACCTGACAAATTGGGGAATTCCATGATAACCAGTTTTTTCTTTTTATAATCAACCATGCTTTGAGTTATTTGTTGCGAAAGGTCTTCTATTTTGTTTTGCAGGTTAATTTCTTTCGGTTCAAGGGTTTGCTGTTCTAAAAGGTTTCGCAGATTGTCATCAGTTTGTGATTCCATATAGGCAGCGCCAAAAATTTCACCTGTAGATGAGTTACACAGGCGCACATTTACTTTCAGGCGAGTTCCTAAATCCGTGATAGTTCCCGTGATGATCGTATCAACGCCCAATATATTCTGAAGCGCTTTAGCAGAAGTAGGATCCAATGCCTTAGACAAAGGTAACCGATGGTCTCTTAATACTTCGCTCAGATATTTCCTCTCTACTACTTTTAGTTTCCCTGAAATAATCAAACGGGTTATAATTTCATCGGTCATAAATTTCCCGATATCAGTTACATTTCCACCGAGGTCGGTGAAGTCAGCTACCGCAACATCTTTTTTATTATTTTGCATAAGTTGCTGCAGGATTTGCGATGCAAAGTTATCAACCGTTACATCCAAATTGCTTGAGTTTTTATGGGTGAGACGAGCTTCTCTGCCATACTGATCAAGTTCGTCAGCTTTTGATAAGATATTACTACTTAAAATAAAAAAAATGCTCGCTATACCGCTCAATAATATCTTCGTCATTAATTAAATACCTTTCCTGTAACAAATATTGAGACTATTAAAAAAATGTCAATTTTGTTAATAAATTTGGGATACACCACAAACGCAAGCATAAAAAAAAATTTAAATAGTGAATTGTTTGCATTTTACAAATATACTTTTATAATGTCAATTTATAATTCAAAAAACATCGTTATAATATTTATCGCTCATGGGTAGAGATAGGTAAAAGAAATTTTTTTAAATTATTTTTATTGTGATGGGAAAATGGACAAAGAAAAACTTTTTAAGGTTTATGATGAAATATATAATACA
>JAXMAC010000093.1:0-13872 GCA_046350595.1 Candidatus Brocadiaceae bacterium
TATTTCCTGGCCGAGCTGGTTGTCTACCCCTCGAATTGCGAAGGTCGGGTTAAGACGGCAATTATTGAAAAAGGTAGGTGTGACCCGATTGCAATAAAGAAATCCCCGAGAAAGCTTAAATTATTTACCGGGAGTAATAGAGATGTTACGTTAACGGTTAACATGCCGGATAGTTGTCCTGCAGATGGCATAGCAGTAAATGCAAAGATTAACGCCGTAGGCAAACAACGTATATCATTAGGTTCGCCCAGTAAGGTGGATACGGATTCCAATGGCAAGGCGAAGTTTACCATAAAGGCGAAACAAAATGCAGGAAAGGCAAAAGTGATATTCAGGGCAGGCACTCAGCAAACAAAAATGGATGTTACGGTAGTTAAATGATGGATAGATAATTGCTTTATTCCGTAACATTTCGCAGTTGCAATTTGGTGGAGACGTAAGGCTTCGGCGTACGATACCTCGGATGTTTTACGTCTCTACTTTTTTAATACGAAAGTGGAATTTTAGTTTTGGGCGGATTACTAAGGTTTTGTTAATACACCTTCAGACCAGTTGATGATTGTGCCGATATCTGCTGGTTCACCGCCAATAGTCATCTTATATTGACGTCCCGCTAACAACTTTTTCTCCTCGCCTTCTAATAAGAGCGTGGCCTCGCCCTTTATCGCAGTAACAATAGTCAGAAAATCCTTCGCATGGATATTCAAAGTGCCTTTGTTTGTTCGTATTCTCCCATTTTGGGTATCTACCTCCAAAGATATATCAGCCTTCTTTGTGTCCTTTACAGAAACAAGTATCTGTCCAGCCTTAAGCTGTAATTTCCAGGGATCAATAATGTGAACTTCGGTATTTGAATCAAGCGCCACTTCGACCCCGTTTTTTGTTGCGAAGGCTGTTTTTCCTCCGGTATCTGTTTTTAAGGTTATACCGTTTTGAAGATGTGTCTTATTTGGCGGCTTCTTCCATTCTGTGCTTCCCGGATACAAGATGTTAATTTCTCCATAAGTATTGAGCAGGTTGATTTTTCCACTTTTATGCGTTAAATAAAAGTATGTGCCAGCTAAGGCTATCAGCCCACCCCCAACAATTGAACCCAAAAAGATAAAGCCCTTTTTTGTGGGCCGGGCTATGAGTATGCCGAGTTCATAAAGTATGATCATAGGAATTGCGGTCATGGTCTGGGTAAAAGGATCGGGTGGTGTTACCACGGCAGCAATAATAAAGATAACCAAAATGGCATATTTTCTCCATGCAATAAATTTATCAGGGGTGATAATGCCTATTTTTGACAAAAGCAGCATAACAAGCGGCAATTGAAATACCAGACCCAGCGCGACAGTAAGCATGAATACGAATGACACATACTCCTGCATCGTAATAATGGGCTGAATTCCTGGACCAAGGATGCCAATGAGGAATTGAAGTCCGAATGGAATTAATAAATAATAGCCAAAAACACCGCCCACCACAAAGGCAACATAAGAAACGGGGAGAAATAAAAGCACATACCTCTGTTCCTTTTTGTAAAGTCCCGCACTGACGAATTGCCATATCTGGTATATGATAAAGGGATAGGCTAAAAAAATAGAAGTAATGAAACACAATTTCATGTAAGAATAAAAACCTTCCTGATAGCTCAATACCTGCAATTCTTGTGAAAGGGCAGCCTTTGCCATGGCAATTTTATGGGGTCTTTTTGCCACGTCCAATATCTGTGTCTTAAAGAACCAGCACAGAATAAAGGACAAAACAATTGCAATAATGGAAAAAACGACCCTGCGTCGTAATTCTTCCAGGTGTGCGCCTAATGACATCCTGAAGTTTTCTATATACGATTCTTCTGTATCTACGGTATTATTCACGGTGAACCTCGGTGATAGGTCTATTTTAAAAAAACCAGAGTTTTAGTAACAATTTAATTGTTTGCAAATTGTGTCTATAAAATAATTATACTTATTTATTGAGTATTGCCGCTCTTTAATTTTTCATACTGGGCAAAAGACTTTTTTGCCTCTTCTTTTAACCCTTTCTTTTCATACAAGACGCCAAGGGTTTTATGAATGTCTATAGCTTCAGGGCTGATTTCCAGAATCTTTATGTATTCACTAATCGCATTGTCCAGGTTGCCTTTTTGCTCATAGACACGGGCAAGGGTGAGATGTATCGTGGAAAACTTAGGATTGATCTCCAGGGCGCGATGTAAAACTTTGATTGCATTGTCAGTCATTTTTTGCTCATGGTAAACGATGCCAAGACATACATACGCCTTGATATTATTTTTGTTGAGAGACACAGCATTCTCCCATGCTTCAATTGCTTCATTATATTGTTTATTGTAATAAGAAACGAGACCCATTTCAAAATAAGTCTCAGGTTTTAATGTGAGATTCATTTCTTCAATACTTTTCAGTTTATCTTTTATGGTAACTAATTTTTTTAATACATCTGCTGCCAGCGCTTTATTTTTGGTTTCCGGGAGAATGATCGAAGGGATGAGCGCCTTTTTTCTCTCAAGGAACAGGGTGTCTTCTAATGAATCCTTTTCGACCTTGACAAATTCTTTGGACTTTTCAAGAGGCGTTTTTAGATTGACATTCTGGTCTTCAAGGATGGATACCTTTTGTTCCAGGTTGTTAATTTTTTGTTCATACTCCTCTTCTAATGATTTCTGTTTGGATTGGTACTCTTCTGTTAATCGTTTCTCTGATTCTGATAATTTCTTTTCGTGGATTTCCTTGGAAATGTAATCATTTTTGTACGTTGTCAGTTTTTGTTCGTAATCATTAACCTTTTCGTCATAAACGGATTTGAGTATATAATCGTTTTTCAGTTTTGCTTCATACATGGCAACGGCATTTTCGTAAATCTTCTTTTGTTTGTCACGGGTGAATTTCAGGGTTTTTATTAATTCATCCTTTCCCGCCATTATTTTTTCGTAATAGGGTTTTTCCTTAAAAAACCAATAACAGATGAGCATGATGAGTGAGACGATGAATACAACTCCTAAAATTACGGCAAATTGTTTATTGGCTTTGACAAAGGAGACTTTCCTGATAGATGAAACACCCGTTGTTACACTCTTGAAGCGTTTGAATGGATTTTTAAAGGTAAATTTCATGTTATTAATTTTTGAGAAGTATTAGTGAGTAGTTTGTGAAATCTGCGGTTTATTATTTTTTGGTTGCGGGTTTTTTATTATTAGGGTGTCCGCTTCTTCCTGGCTTATTGGCGCAACCTCGACTATCCTTACAGAGGCTTCATCGTTTATTTTTTTTACGGAAACCTTTACCGACGGCAATAGTTGTGATTTCCCGTATCGTGCTGTTATTCGGGCTGCTGTTAGAATCTTTTCTTCTGTTAATTCTCCCCGAATAAGGGTAAAAGGACCTTTCATGTCAACCAGGGTTAAGAGAAGGTCGCCTTCCCTGCAAAGGGTATTTATCCTTTCATTGTCTTCCTCGTTTCTTCCCACGATGGCTTTTGTGTTGTTGTCGAGTCTGAAATGCCTTCCCACTTTTAATAAATTAACGTCATTTACATTTGCATCACCGGTATTAACCAGATCCCTCATACGATTTGAAAACTCAGGGTCGGTAAGCAGGCATCCGCCGGCGGAACAGGGGTAATCCTTAATCTGGAATACATCGGCTAACTGAATCTGGTCTTTTCGGGAACGTCCGCGGATTTGTAACAACTTGTCTCTATCTACAAGGCCTGTTTTTTCAGGGATAGTAGGCTCCATGTGTTTTGCGCAGAGAGGTCTCAACACCAAACCGACGAGATCTGCTTCCTGGTCAATGATTTTCATAGCCTCTTTCCGTTGGGACATGGGTCTTTGTCCCAAAACCTCGCCAGTAATAATAAAATCAGCGCCGATCTCACGCATGTAATCGCCGGCAACACGGAAAATATTGATGCGGCAATCGATACAGGGGTTCATGTTTTTACCATATCCGAACTTGGGTTTTTTTACCAGTTCCAGAAAACGTTCCGTGGTATTGATGACCTTGATGGGCACACCAAGCTTTTCTGAAACCTTTACTGCTTCAAGCTTACAGCTTCCCTGTGATGTACAACGACAGAAGACCGTTACAAAATTGAGGGCGATTACCTCGATTCCCTGTTCCTGGATAACACGGATAGCGAGGGTGCTGTCTAATCCCCCGGACAATAAAGCCAATGCCTTTGCCAAAATCTAACTCCTTAATGTTATTGAATTTCCATACTCACTGTGTTTTGTAAAATATTTACAAATTTTAAACCATTATAAGGGTATCTTCAAATAAAAAATCAACCGAAAAGAAGTTTGACTGTTTCATCCTGGCGTGTTAAAGTATACTCAATTTTTAGGCTGTACCGTTGAAATCTTTTATTGTGATTTTATACATTAGAATGAGGGGGGTTATGATAAGGCAACCGGCTGTGGCTGGTAGTTTTTACAGTGGAGATGCGGTTTCTTTAAAAAGCGATATTGAAGGTTTTGTGATGAAAGACTGTGAAAAGCAGTCTGTTCTGGGTATCGTTTCCCCGCACGCTGGTTATGTGTATTCTGGCCGTGTTGCTGGAAACCTATATTCAAAGATTAGAATACCCGATACGGTGGTTATTCTTTCGCCGAATCATACAGGCTATGGCGCACCGTATTCCATCTGGCCTGGCGGTTCATGGCGCACACCGATGGGGGATGTCAAGGTCGACGAGGAAATAGTAAACGAATGGGCGCTTCACTGCGACCTGATAGAGAAAGACCGTGAGGCGCATTTATATGAGCACGCCGCTGAGGTGCAGATTCCCTTTATTCAATACTTCAATCCTGGTGTGCGGATTGTTGTTGTGGTTATTTCTGCCAGGAATATCGCGGATCTTAAAAACATCGGCAAGAGTCTATCTCTGGTGTTGCAGAAATTACGACCGGATGCCCTTGTGGTTGCCTCATCTGATATGACACATCACGAGTCTCAGGTATCTGCAAACAGGAAGGACAAAATTGCCATTCATGAGATACTTGCGCTGAATGAGGATAATTTGTATCGAAAGGTCAGAGAGATGAATATCACCATGTGCGGTATTTTTCCTACCGTCACCATGCTGGTATGCGCAAAGGAGCGGGGGGCGACAAAGGCCGAGTTGGTACGGTACGAGACGAGTGGTGATATTACGGGCGATTACGACCAGGTAGTGGGATATGCGGGTGTTATGGTACACTGATGAAAGTTTATTCCCTGTGTCATTACGAGTAGGTATATAATGCATGAGGGGATAAATGTGGGGTGTACTATCAAAGTGCGGGGAGCATGTCATTGCGAGGGTCTTTTCCGAAGCAATCTTCCCACTTTGTATAATGGGGGATTGGTTGCAGCTATAATATGTTAGGGATATCTGCGAATAAATAAAACAAGCTTTAGGGGATATTGTTACTCGAATGCAAAGAATGTTCGGCGGAAATTGAATGTGGAAGTTGTTATAGTGGGATAGTAAAAAATATTTTTATATCCAGGAATTAGCAGGAGAACGATGTATGGTAATGATTCCAAAGGTAAAACTCACGATTGATGGTGAGACTATTGAGGTAGATAAAGGCAAGACGGTCTTACAAGCCGCCAATTCGGTTGGTATCCGGATTCCAACCCTTTGCCATGATCCGCGACTCGAGCCGTTTGCCGCGTGCCGTGTGTGCATGGTGGAAACCCAGAGGGGCGCATCAAGCGCCCTCATCACTTCATGCAACACCGAGGCTACTGATGGTATGGTAATCCGCACCGATTCCGAGAAGGTTTTGAAGACACGAAAGATGGTTTTGGAGTTAATTCTCTCCGACCATCCAAAAGACTGCATGACATGCGAGAAATGCGGTTCCTGTACATTGCAGAATCTTGCTTACGAACATAGCATAAGGGAGAGCCGGTTCTTCGATGAACCAAAGAAAGGCATTGAAGACGACAGGAATCCCGTCATTCTCAAAGATAATGACAAATGTATCCTATGTGGCCGTTGTGTGCGTATTTGCGCTGAAGTACAGCAGGATTATGCCATAGATTTCAGAAACCGGGGGTTTGGCACCCAGACGGGCACTGCCTTTGGGAAATCCCTCCTGGATACAACCTGTGTGTTGTGCGGCCAGTGTGTATCGACCTGTCCCGTAGGCTCTCTGGTGGAGAAGCAGGCAGTTGGCAAGGCCCGGGAATGGGAATTGAAACAGGTCAAAACCACCTGTGCATATTGTGGTGTTGGCTGTACCATGTTTTTAAATGTGAGAGGAAATCAGGTTGTAAAGGTGACATCAAAGGTTGGAACTGTTCCGAATGATGGAAACCTCTGTGTAAAGGGGCGGTTTGGGTACGACTTCATTCATCATCCAGACCGGTTAAAACATCCCCTGATAAGGAAGAATGGAAAACTTGAGGAGTCAACATGGGATGAGGCGTTGGGTCTCATTGCCAGTAAATTCAATGAAATAAAGGCTAAACATGGGCCTGATAACATTGGCGTATTCAGCTCGTCACGTTGTACCAATGAGGAGAATTACCTGGCGATGAAATTTGCACGGGCTGTCATTGGTACAAATAACGTAGACCAGTGTGCCCGGACTTGACACGCCCCTACCGTCGCCGGTCTGGCGATGTCATTTGGGAGTGGCTCAATGACCAATTCTATTGGTGAAATAAAGGATTGCAAACTTATTTTCCTAATCGGTGGTAATCCGACCGAGGCGCATCCCATCGTAGGATTGGAAATGAAAAAGGCATTAAGGAAGGGTTGTACGTTTATCGTTGCCGATCCTCGCCGTATCTGGTTTGCGCAGCATGCAAAATTGTATCTCCCGGTAAGACCGGGTTCGGACAACTGGTTGCTCAATGCAATGGCGCATGTGATAATTGCAGAAGGTCTTGAAAATAAGGAATTCATCAAAACCAGAACCGAAGGGTACGAAGAGTTAAAGGCGTTTGTAAAGGATGTAACACCCGAAAAGGCTTCTGAATATACGGGTATTCCTGCAGAAGATATCCGGCAGGCAGCCAGAATGTATGCCAAATCAGAGAAGTCGGCTATATTCTATACCCTGGGAATTACCGAGCATACTTGTGGTACTGATAATGTCAGAACAATTGCAAATCTTGCCTTGTTAACGGGACATATCGGGAAATCCAGTACCGGGGTGAATCCTATTCGTGGCCAGAATAATGTGCAGGGCGCTACGGATATGGGATGTTTACCTGATAGAATGCATGGGTATCAGTATCTTTCGGATGCCGCTGTAGTTGAAAAATTTGAAAAGGCATGGGGTGTGAAATTACCGAAGACGCCGGGCGCCACTTCACCAACTATGTTTGAACGCATGAATAAAGGACAGTTTAAGGCGCTGTATGTAATTGGCGAAGACCCTGTTATGAGCGAGCCGAATCAGAATTACACGATTAATGGGTTGAAAAACCTTGAGTTCCTGGTTGTTCAGGATATCTTTATGTCAGAGACGGCGAAATATGCAGATGTCGTCCTGCCGGCAACCAGTTTTGCCGAAAAGGACGGCACATTTACGAACACGGAACGTCGTGTGCAACGTGTGAGGAAGGCGATTAACCCCGTGGGAAATACAAAACCCGACTGGCAGATTATGTGTGAATTATCTAATCGTATGGGGTACAAAATGGATTTCCCATCGCCGAAAGAAGTTTGGGATGAGATTGCAAGCCTGTCGCCTCTGCTTGCAGGAATTAATTATGCACGGATTGTGCATACTGGCATTCAATGGCCATGTCCGGATGTGAAACATCCCGGCACGAAATTCCTGCATGAAGGGAAATTCTCACGGGGTCTTGGTAAGTTCTTCGTATTACCATACCGTGCGCCGGCAGAGAGCCCCGACAAAGAGTATCCATTATTACTTTCAACAGGGCGTACCCTCTATCATTATAATGCAGCTACCATGACCAGGAGATCTGCCGGTAGTGTGCATAAATCAAATGAATGTTTTGTCGAAGTACATCAATCAGATGCGAAGGAATTTGGCATTTTTGACGGAGAGATAGTAAAGATTGTCACCCGTCGCGGCGAGATAACTGCCCGTGCTGAAGTTTCTGAGAAGGTAAAAAAAGGCATTATCTGGGTACCGATGCACTTTGTAGAGTCGGCCGTGAACAAGCTTACGAAGGATGCTTACGACAATATCACACAAACAGCAGAATATAAAGTTTGTGGCGCAAAGATAGAAAAATTAAAGTGAGTATTTGAGAAGCAGAAAAAGGGTGTGTGTTTATTTGGCCGGGTGAAGGTAACGAGCTTGTTAACGCAAAGAAAACGATGTCATTGCGAGCGAAGTGAAGCAATCTTTCTCGCAAAATCCATGAAAGGAGGAGATTGCTTCAGTCGTTCCTCCTTCGCAATGACACGACAGTAGGTTTTTTGCGCAGCCCCTTTATCCTTGAGATGAGAGGACTTTCGTTTTGGTGTGCTTAATCCTTTTGCATTCAGAGAGAACAACGGGCAAACCCCCATCGTAGGATTTACTCGACCTGTCCAACTGTTTATGGTCAGCAAATGCGCCTGTTGACGGCTGCTTGCTGCCTTAGGTATTCTCCAGTAAAAATTCTCTTATAGCATCAAAAACCACATTCCTTTCCTGATCATGCATTATCATGTGGTGACTTCGTCTGAGCCAGACGATCCTTTTATCTGAAGACCCGAGGTGTTTGAGTAAATAGTGTACGCCTGCCGGCGCTGCGATTATGTCTTTTTTAGAGTGAATTACCAGCGTAGATGATGTTATATCTTTAAGTTTTGGTTTGACGGTGTTCATGAGCTGCTTGAGTTCGTAAACGGTTTGCAGCGGGAAATATCTTTCGATAGGGAAATGCAAAGGGCCTGAAAAATCATCAGATGCTATATAACATCTTTTTCTTAACGTTTTGACCCTTTTTATAAAAATTTTGCAGATATCAATAAGGCTATTCATAGGTAAATATTCCCGGAAGATGAAGAGTGGCGGACTGAGAAGTATCGTCTTTTCGATGGGAGAATGTGACGCAAGATGTAATGTTAATAATGCACCAAGAGAAAATCCTATTACAACAACTTCTCTGTATCTGTCTTTGAGTTGAAGATACTCTGCCTCTACCTTTTTTTGCCAATCCCGGAATGTAACGGATGTAAAACCATCGTTTGTTTCACAATGACCGGGCAAAAGGATGCCTCTCGCTGTAAAACCCCACTTACTTAAGATGTCACCAAGTTCTCTCATTTGAATAGGACCGCAACCGAAACCATGGAGCAGGAGGCACGCCCTGGTTCCATGACCTACGGTAAATTCTTTACCGAAAAGAGATAGCTTATCGAAGTCTATTGTATTCATAATAAAAAATGAAAATCCCTATGTAATCAAGATATTGTATGCAAAAAATGTCTTATCAGCTTAGGATTCGTTGCAAAGTGGATATGGGTGTAAGATGCTAAAACCCGGTCTTTATAAAGCCCATCGGGGCGTAATTTGTTTTCATTGTGTTTGGAGATGGAATAAGCATACGGTGTCCCTTCAGGCACATGAAGGGATGACCAATGGAATTCATGCGCCCTGAATGTCTCGCCTTTTTTGCAGAGGATAGTGTCGTGTTCCGCCCGGATGGTGACGTAGCCGAGTCCCTGTCGCTTGTTCTCCATCTGCGTCTTTCCTTTAAGGATGCCACACATTTCGTGGGTCTTTTGGTTAAAATCGACTAAGTGTTCAAGCAGATACATCATTCCACCGCACTCACCATAGATGACAACGCCATTTTTATACGCCTTCCGGATGGATTCCTTCATGGTGGTGTTTGCTGCAAGCACATTGGCATGGAGTTCCGGAAAGCCGCCGCCAATGTACAGCGCCTTGACGTCCGCGGGTAGGTATTTGTCATAGAGCGGGCTGAAATAGGTGAGTTCTACACCATACGATTCCAACAGGTCGAGGTTGTCGTGATAATAGAAATTAAATGCCTCGTCTATGGCAACTGCCATTCTGAAATGAGATTTTTCTTTTGTTCCGCTAAAGATAGTTTTTTGGAATACGGGGAGGGTGTTTGTCGGGTTTGCAAGGGCGATTAACCTTTCAATATCAATGGTGACTGATAACGATTCTCCGATCTTTCGGTACACCGATTTGGAAATCTCCTGTTCTATGGATGGCACCAAACCCAGGTGACGTTCCGGCAAAATTATGTCTTCCTGAAAAGGGAGATATCCAAGGACGGGTATTTTGCACGTATCTTCAATTGAATTTTTGAGAGATATATAATGGCGTTCGCTCCCGACCCTGTTCAGGATTACGCCTGAGATTTTCACCCCTTCATCAAATTTCATATATCCTAAGACAACTGCTCCTGCGCTGCGCGACATCCCCTTTGCGTCCATTACAAGGATAACGGGTACATTCAATATCTTTGCAAGGTGGGCAGTGCTTCCTGATTCTGAACCATCAAGGTTGCCGTCATATAACCCCATTACCCCTTCAATCATGGATATATCAGCATCTGCCGCGGATCGTTCGAATAATTCAAGACAAACATCCCGACTCATGAGCCACGTATCGATATTGCGGGATGGGCGTTCTGTTACGGCAGTGTGGTGTGACGGGTCAATATAGTCAGGACCAGCCTTAAACCCCTGTACCTTGTACCCTTTTGCTGTCAATGCGGACATGATGCCGAGGGTGATGGTTGTTTTTCCCACACCGCTATGGGTGCCGGCGATGAGTATCCTTGGATAAGGTGATGATGTTTGTTTCATGATTGATTTACAACGATTCTCATGATGGGGTTCGATAATCCTTTGCCAGCTTTATTATGGCATTCACGATAGATACAGCTACGGCGCTTCCACCTTTCCGATTGGTATTGGTGATATAAGGTATAGAGATTTCTTTAAGGGCATGCTTTGCTTCAACAGCGCCTACAAACCCCACGGGAATGCCTATTATCAAAGCGGGTTGTGCTAATCCCTTTTTAACCAGGTCTATGAGTTCAAAGAGCGCCGTTGGGGCATTGCCAATGGCCACAATTCCATCCTTCATTTCCTGCACAGACTGCCGCATGGCTATGATGGCACGGGTTTTACCTAAACGTTTTGACTCGTCTATTATTTCCTTATCAGAAATTTTACACATTATTTTACCGCCGGATTTTTCCACAGGCCCCTTGCTAATGCCGGCCTTTACCATGGTGACATCGGTGACGATGTTCTTCCCACTTTTTAGTGCATGCATACCCGCTTCGACTGCTTTTGGGTGGAATACCAGATTATACGCATATTCTGTGTCGCCCGTGGCGTGGATAGCGCGCTGGATGATGGGTCTGTGCAGTTTGGGTACTGATTCTAAGTCCACGAGTTGATCGATAATATCAAAGCTTTCATCCACAATGGCCTGTGGCTGCTCAATGCGTGGTTTACTTCCATAGTGACTCTCTATCAGCACGTCATTGATACGGTCGGCTGCAATCAGGGCAATGCGTTCATCAGCGCCGATATTATTGGCGTAGATAAATTCGATCCGGGGATATTTCGATTTTGCGTGTGCTATCATCTCCGGAATGTCCTTGTAGACGTGGTTTCCTTTAAAGAGAAGGAGCGGTACGACAACGATGCGGTCAACCTCTTTTTCTACGGTACGATCCACAACTTCAGAAAATCCCGGTTCCGCCAGTTGTAAAAAGGCCGCTTCCACCATATCCCAGCGGTTCATTGCCCGGAGCATGTCGGCAACCTTGAAAAGTCCGTCATTACCAGTTCCTAATTTACTGCCATGAGAAATTAATATGACGCCTGTTTTCATTCTTTTTCCTTTTTGATGAAGAATATTGAAAAAGGAGGCACAGGATAAACAGGATTTGAGAATTTATTTTATCCTGCACATCCTGTTTATCCTGTCAAAAAAATTCCTATGCAGCTTCGTGTTTCTGTATAAGTTCTGCATAGGACGCAAAGAGATCAATCATTTCTTGTGCAAAAGTGCATTTTACCAGCTTTAATCGGAGATCTGTGGCGTGGTGCAAACCGGCAATGTACTTGACTGCATGTTTACGGAAGTGTACCACGCCTATATCCTCACCGTAATATTCTACCATCAGGGCAAGGTGTTTTTGGATGAGCTGAAACTTTTCGTGAGGCGATACCTGATCCCTGTCCCGTTGCTGAAATAACCAGGGATTCCCAATGGATCCTCGTCCAATCATTACCCCATCGCAGCGCGTGAGTGTTTTCATGCGTTCAACATCCGCAATACATTTGACATCGCCATTTCCGATGACGGGGATTTTTACTGCCTGCTTGACTTCTGCTATGGGGTCCCAATCGGCCTTTTCAAAGAAAAACTGTGATCGCGTTCTGCCATGCACTGCAATCAGCGCAGCTCCATTTTCTTCAAGGATGCGCGCCACTTCAAGGTAGTTTCTGGATTTATTGTCCCACCCCAATCGAATTTTACCGGTAACAGGCACCTTCAGCGCCTTCGTGAGTTTAGAAAAAATACGCCCGATTTTTTGCGGATCTTTGAGGAGCCCGGCGCCAGCGCCTTTTCCTGCTATATCCGATACCGAACACCCCATGTTAATATCAATGATATCAGGGCCTGATTGTTCTATAATGCGACATGCCTCGGTGAGTTTATCCTCGTCGTTTCCGAGGATTTGAAATACCACAGGTCTTTCAACGGCTCTGAAGTCAAGAAGGCGAAACGTCTTTTTGTTATTCCATAAAATTCCATCCATGGAGATTACTTCCGTATAACTTATGGGCATACCAAATTCCCGGCAAATAAGACGGAATGGTACATCCGAGAAACCTGCCATAGGGGCGAGAATTAAATCTCCGTAGAGAGGAATATTTCGAATAAAGAAACTTGGATTCATAGGTTTTATTATAAAAACGAAATTATAACATCCGGAAATTTAAATATCATTGTTTTTTTTATTATGTTGAAGATATAATTGATCACCATGGTAACCCAAACTGAATTATTAACAAAAAAAGGCCCATATATCCAGCAGATGTTTGGTTCGATTGCACGGGTGTATGACCTGTTAAATACGATTTTAAGTTTTAACTTTGATAAGAGCTGGCGAAGGTTCGCTGTAAAGGTGAGTAATGTCAGCCCTGATGCAAGAGTCCTTGATGTCTGCACAGGTACGGGCGACCTTGCCATTGAGTATTCAAAAATATTAAATACCAACGGCAGGGTGGTTGGGAGTGATTTTTGTCATGCAATGGTCAGGCTGGCGGATCAAAAGCTGAGAAAAAGGGGGCTGGTGGGCAGAATTAAGGTTTTGGAGGCGGATACGCTCCATTTGCCTTTCAGGGATAGTTTTTTCCAGGTTTCTGCGGTGGCCTTTGGGATTAGGAATGTATCAGATTTAAGAGCGGGTATTGCAGAAATGACAAGGATTACTGCCCCGGGTGGTCGTGTGGTGATTCTGGAATTTTCGCAGCCGACAAATCCTGTTTTTAAGTCAATGTATTACTTCTATTTCAAAAAAATACTCCCTTTTATCGGAAGGCTTGTTTCACGCAGCAGATTAAATGCTTATTCTTATCTTCCATCATCAGTACTGAATTTTCCTGACAGGTTTGGTTTGCGAAAAGAGATGGAAGGGTGTGGGCTTAAAGACGTAAAAATTTATCCGAGGACGCTGGGGATTGTTACCATCCATGTTGGCCAAAAGCCGTATAGTATCACTTGAATAACAGAAAATGTTTAAAATAGCATCTAATTTCTTGACTAGTCTAAAAATATGTAGTATTATGTCATCGTAATTTTTCTTTCGAATTAAATCATTTCAAAGTAAAATCTTCTCAATACTGGGGAATAGTGTAACGGTAGCACAAATGACTCTGGATCATTTAGTCTAGGTT
>JAXMAC010000094.1:0-13779 GCA_046350595.1 Candidatus Brocadiaceae bacterium
GGAATCATAGACGATGTTAACATTTACAACCGGGCACTGAGTGACCAGGAAGTGCAAAGTATTTATTCCTTGGGTATTTAGTTGGGATAAAAATAACCCCCTTTACGTTTTTCGAATCGCTCGGTGTGTATTCATGGACTAATAATGGATATTTTAAAGGTACTGTCGATAAAGTTTGTTTTTAAATAGGCAAGTGTTTATAGTTATGGTTTTTTAATTTGACATATGTTTTGTTCAAGGTATAATGCTGTTGTATGGTTTGCCACCGTTTAGATACCGATCTGAAGTTTAAAGTCTAAGGAAGGAGGAATTTGCAAACATATTAACATACATGAAAAGCTTCAAGTCATGATAGTAGGGTTATCGTATGCCTGTGCATATTATATGTATTAACATTAGTGTTGGAGGAAGAATATGAATAAGTTAAAGGTTGGATTTATTGCCTTATTTGTGGCTATTTTTGCGGTATATTTGTCAGGTCAGGCTGTTTTTGCAGAAAAAAAAGGGAGTTCGTCAGAAGTGGTTTATAATGATGGCACATTTGGCCTTTCTCATACATCGGCGGTAAGCGTATCTAACCAGGGCAAAGTAGCCAGACCTCTTTTGGCGGAAACACCGGTATTAAATTTTCATACTGCTTATACCTCATATACAGATGTATTTAATGGTGACAGTTATTGGGCTTTTTTATGTCCAGATAATGTTTTTATATTTGGTTCTTTCTCGACATTGCAGGGTACGCTGACAGGCGTTCGTGTACGTTGGAAAATTAAAAACATAGATATTCCAACATTGTTTAAGGTCGTTGATGTATCCCATGATTTCAGTGATATTGTGGTAACACCTGATGATTTTTGGAATGTATGGCTTCACATAGATGGTCTGGTGCCTGGACATTATTTGGCAACAGTAACGGTAGAAAGCCTGGAAAATTATGGCAAAAAGTCTGCTAAATGTAGATTTACGGTAATACCTTGCGACCAATAGTGTCACATCTTAATGCAGATTATGATCATTGTTGTAAAGGGTCACATCCAGAATCCTTGGTTTAAGGATTCCGGATATCCGTAAAATTTTAAATAAGGAGGAGCAAAATGAAGAAAAGATTGTTTGTCGTGTTGGGGGGTGTTGTATTATCTGCGAGTGTTTTTGTTTTAAATGCACATGCAGGTGGATCTGTTGGTTCTTCAAGGGGTGGGAAACCTCCAAAACCAGTTCCTGAACCGATTAGTTGTGTACTCCTTTTGGCAGGTGGAGCAACGCTGGCAGCTTTAAGACGTTGGAAAAGTAAAAAGAATTCATCGAAAGAAGTTGAGGAGAACGCGGGTAATTTATAAATTGATGAAATTTAAAGTGTTCATCGTAGCGACTTTAGTTATAAAAACTAAAGTCGCTACTTCAATTATCAGCTCATGCTCCACTACGTAAGTTGGATATTGTTTCTTTCTTTGTACATTCCACTCTTCTTCAGGTTATATCGCTCATCTTGGCTCGAATCTGATTATACGCATGCCTATTTTATCTTTCCGATCTTTTTATGGCTTGTTTGGCGTAAACGATTTGCGATCAAAGATATTCTAAAAGAATTAAAACCAAACAAAAAATTACCCGGTTTCTTTGCATTATTGTTTGGGGTATTTATGTTTACGTTTGGTTGGCGGCAGGATTACGTCTTTATTACTACGCTTTCGCTGGTTCCTGTACTGTATGGATTAGTTGGTTTTCTTTATGGACAGATGGTGGCAAAGACATTATACTTTCCCATTTTTTATCTTATCTTATTGGCTCCACTCCCGACGGGAATTGTAGATAACCTCACCCTTCCTTTACGTTTTGGTGTTTCTATAGCCACAGACAAAATTCTAAGACTTTTTAGCTTCCCCATCTCGCGAGAGGGACTCCTATTATCTCTAGGAAACAATGAATTATTCATGGGACAACCTTGTAGTGGTTTTCGCTCAATTATAACTATGTTTTCTTTGGCCTTAGTTTATGTTTATATTATCAAAGGTGGTTTATCAAAGAAAATTATTCTTGTAACTTCTATTATTCCTGTATCAATATTTGGTAACCTTATGCGAGTAATTATACTCTGCTTGATAACCTACTATTTCGGCGAAGAAGCGGGCCAGGGGTTTTTCCATAATTTCAGCGGCATTCTAATATTTATAATAACTATCCTCGGATTGGTTGGTATAGAATATCTTCTAGAAGATAAAATTCAGAAATAATCGTATATCAAAAAGCAAAATTTCCAAAATAATGTCTAAAAGTCAATACTTTCTATAATTATGTTAATTTTAACTAGCTTAATTCGCAGTAATTATGGCAGCTTATTCATTAAAAATTACAGGGTTCTTATTGTAAATATAATCCTTCTATCAGCTCTTATTTATAGTTTTGGTTTTTCGAAACCTAAATATGAAAGTGCTAATATTCTTTCACAATTACAAATACCTTATGATATCGGTGAATGGCGTGGAGAAGATACAGACCAAAGCTGGAGTGTAGATGATGAAAGATTTAATTTTATAAGTGGCATGTTACAACGTAAATATAATAAAGCCAACGACCAAAGCGTCTTTTTAACTATTTTGGATGCTGGTAATTTTCACAATCCAAAGGTATGTTCTAACAGTTCTGGTTATAAAGTAAAAGAATTAAATGACCTTAACCTTATTCTATTAAATCGCAATCTGAAAGCACATGCTATTTATGCTGATAAGGAGAATGAGGGATATTTAATCATTTACTGGATTTGTATCAACAAGGACATCGTGAACTGGACAGAGCAAAAAATTAAACAGCTTTGGTTTTCGTTAACGAATAAGAAAAATGCTGGTTTAATGATTAGATTTGATGTACCATGTGACGAAAACAGTATACCGGATAGTTTAAAGTTATGTGAAGAATTTATATTAAATTTAAGCCGCACACTATCTTTGGATGAAGCTGAGTATATTATTGGCAAACGCATTCAATAACAAATCACACGATAAACTAAATCTAAGTACAGGCATATATTGTTATAAATCAAAAAAAGGAGGAGCAATGCAAACAATACTAAAAGATGATATATTAAATGAAAAAAATAAAGAGACTACTGGAAAAGAAAAAGTGGATAAGATTATGAATATGATAGTGGAATCTTCAGGGACTTTAAGCCATACAGGTGATAAATTTGAGCAAGGGGAGCAAAAAAAGTTAGATATGACATCGAATTTGCAATACTTATTCAGTAGCGAAATATTGATAGACGGAGAAAATAAAGCGGAACTTGAAGAATTGAGAGACAAAGTTGCCGAAGAGTTAAAGCCATCGAGTGGTTTAGAGTTGATTATTGTGGATAGGATTGTTTCTGGTATTTGGAGACTGAGGCGGTGTTTGAAGCTCGAGAGCCAACTGATGAATTACGACAAAGCTTGTATTCAGGAATACGAACAGGGATTGTTCGTTGTGAGAAAAAGGAAATGTGGCGAGTTGGTACAACTTAAAGCATTGCAAATTGCCGGAGATAAAACCATAATAGAAGGATTGTCCAGGTATGAAGTAGCGCTAGAAAGGCAGATATACAAAGCGTTAAGCGAGCTAAACAAGGGCAGGCAGCGTGCACTAAGGTTGCAAAAGAGGGGTTCGAGAATGGCCAGGTAAAAAGTCAGGCATTTTTTGAACTGTAAAATCTATGCAATGTAACATAATGTATATTATCAGACGTCGTTATTATTTTAGTTTTGGTGATGAGCGATGTTTCGCTTTTATGGTAAGCCGTTTTGGTTGAAGTTTAAGAATATTATTGACAATATAAAATATGTTTGGTACTATAACCGCTTTATTGCAGTCGGCGCGTATAATAATTTTCTATTTATTTTACGAATTAAAGTAATTGTTAAGAAGGAGCAAAATTTTGAACGCAGAAGAGGTTGAAAAAGGCGTAACCTCCATTGTTGCTGAGGTTACAGAATTAGATGAAAAGGAAATTTGGGAAAAAAGGGATGCAAATTTCTTTAAAGATTTAGAAATAGATTCTCTATTGGCGCTGGAAATTCTTGCGCTTATAGAAAAAAAATTCAAAGTTCAGATCCCTGAGGAGAAACTTATAGATATCACATCGTTGAGCACCACAATTAGCTTGACAAAATCCGTTTTGAAAGAAAACGGGAAACTCTCAGCTTAACTTGTTTTAAATTGCTGCTTTTGATTTTGGTAAATTTACTTAGCGCAGTGCATATGTCCTGTATGACAAGAGAAAGGCTAATAAGAAATGATATTTTTTGAGGAAATCCGATCCCTTCTTCCTCAAAAATATCCTTTCCTGTTTATTGATAAAGTATTAGAGTTTGAAGAAGGGAAAAGAATTGTTTGTGTAAAAAATGTTTCAGGAAATGAACCTGTCTTTGTTGGACATTTCCCTGATTTTGCCATTATGCCGGGAGTATTAATCATCGAAGCAATGGCGCAGGCATCCATCATCCTTTTTAAAAAAAGCCTCCCTATCCAAAATAATCAAGACACTGTTTTTTTATTAGCATCAGTTGGTAGTGCGCGATTCACAAAGCCAGTGTTTCCTGGTGACCAACTTCTCATAGAAATTATTGTCGAAAAGATTGTATCTAAGGGAGCGATAGTTCAGGCGATGGTAAAAGTCGAGGAAAAAAGTGTGGCTAAAGCAACTTTAACTTTTGGAATTGCAGAAAAGAGCGCATTAACATAGATTATGGATAAACGTGTTGTTATAACAGGCGTAGGGATGATTACTCCCATCGGTTCAGGACGGGAAGTATTTTGGAATGCCCTTATTGCTGGGGTATCTGGTGTTGATAATGTAACATGTATTGATACTTCCGAATATAAGGTCCATAAGGGGTGTGAAGTAAAAAACTTTACTTATTCAGATTATATAAAAGATGGAGTTCTCAAAAAAATTGGCAAGGGTTCACAGTTTGCCATAGCAGCAACGAAGTTGGCATTAGATGATAGTCGACTTGACCTGAGCAAAATTGACCTGGAACGGATAGGCGTATCTGTAGGAACAACTGCTGGTGAAATTCAAATATTAGAAAAGGTCAACTACATCAGGTATAAAGAAGGAGAAGACAAGGTTGACCCTGATTTGTTTTTGATGCATCCCTGCAATAACATTCCTGCTAATATTGCAATTGAATTTGGTATGAAAGGTCCAAATACAATTATTCCTACAGCCTGTGCGGCAGGTAATTATGCTATTGGATATGCCTATGATTTGATTAAATTTGGTAGGGTTGACATGATGGTTGCAGGTGGTTCTGACCCCTTTTCAAAAGTTGCTTACACAGGGTTTGCCAGGCTTGGCGCCATTGCCCCTGAAATTTGCCAGCCATTCGACAAAAATAGAAAAGGTATGATGGTCGGTGAGGGCGCGGGAATGCTGCTTTTAGAGTCTCTCGACCATGCGACAAAAAGAGGCGCTCATGTTTATGCTGAAATTATTGGATATGGACTTAGTTGTGATGCATATCATATTACTATTCCTCACCCTGATGGGGAAGGCGTCGTCTCTGCAATGAAAAAAGCACTAAAGAGCGCTCATTTAAAACCAGAAGATGTACAGTATATCAGCGCTCATGGAACTGGAACGCCTGCAAATGACAAAGCTGAAACAATTTCTATTAAAAAGGTATTTGGAGATAAGCCAAAAAACCTTGCAATTAGTTCAATAAAATCAATGATTGGTCATACCATGGGGGCTGCAAGTGCAATTGAGGCTATAACCTGTGCCCTGGTTGTTCAGAATGATATTATCCCCCCCACAATCAATTATGAGACGCCAGATCCGGAATGTGACTTGGATTATGTGCCAAATGTAATGAGAAAACAACGTGTAAATATTGTATTAAATAATGCACATGCCTTTGGCGGCAATAATAGTTGTCTGGTTGTGAAAAAGTTTGCTGGTTAAAGGATTTATTGATAAAAGAGGATTTTGATGGAAGAAACAAGGATTGTAATTACCGGAGTCTCTGTAATATCATCAATTGGAACTGGTAAAGATATTTTCTGGGAAAATTTGACGAAGGGTGTTTCAGGTATAAAACCTATTACCTTATTTGATGTAAGTAAATATAACAGTAAACAAGCGGGTGAAATTTCTGACTTTGATGCAAAGATATACCTTGGGTCAAAAGGAATTCGCCATATCGATAGAACTTCTCTTCTTGTATCATCCGCGACAGTTCTCGCGATCAAGGATGCAAATCTTGATAATAATACCTATTGCGCCGATGAGTTAGGTATTGTTGTAGGCTCCACATATGGAAGCATTAACAGTATCAGTTCTTTTGATTTTCAGTCGTTACGCGAAGGCCCCAATTATGTCAACCCAATGGACTTTCCCAATACCGTGTTAAATGCCCCTGCAAGCCGTGCATCCATTTTTTGCAATGCGACGGGATTAAGCACGACTATTTCAAACGGAGTGACAAGCAGTATTGACGCAATTATTTATGCCTCTGATTTCCTACGCATGGGTCGTGTAAAGGCAGTCGTTGCAGGTGGTGTACATGGCTTAACTCCAGATATATTCTGGGGTGCACATAATTCGAAAATACTGGCCGGAAGCAAGCCTGGAACTATTGAAATCTCCGCGCCATTTGATAAAAGGCGCAACGGAATGGTTCTTGGTGAATCATCGGCATTGGTTATCCTGGAAACCCTGGAAGATGCGCTTAAAAGGAACGCGCCCATATATGCGGAAATAAAAGGTTATGGAACTGCATTTGAGCCTGGAATGACGGTTAAGAAGAATTATCAAACAGATGGCAATAAAAGAGCTATTATGAGTGCTATAAAGAGCGCTCGTTTTACGCTTCATGATATTTCTTACATATCTGCAAATGCTTATTCGGGTACCTATGGCGATGCGCTTGAAGCGCGGGTTATAAAAGATGTATTTGGCATGAGGTCAAAACTTATTCCTGTAACTGCAATTAAGTCGATGGTAGGTGAGTGTTTAGATGCATCTGGCGCATTACAAACTGTGGCTGCTGTAATGTCTATTAAGTCAAATACGATCCCTCCCATGATTAATTATAAGGAACACGACGAAAACTGTGATTTGAATTTTGCTACGAGTAGTAGTGTTATGCCTGTCAAGAATGTCCTTATTAATACTATCTCTCGCCTGGGAAACAACTCTTCTTTGATAGTATCCAAATATAAACAATAATACATGATGCTCTCCAATATACCGATCCAATCCACAAAAAAGGATAAATTATTTCCTTGTTATGATGTGGTTGTTATTGGTGCAGGTATTGCCGGTCTGGTGTGTGCCTCATTTCTCGCTAAAAGTGGTAAAAAAGTACTTATAGTCGAACAACATTCAATACCGGGTGGCTACTGTACCTCGTTTAAACGAAAAGGTTTTAATTTCGATGCAGCAGTTCATCATATTGGAGGATGTGGGAAGTGGAGTAACGTAGGACGGTGTCTAAAGACACTTGGCGTTGAAATAGATTTCTATCCCCTCGATCCCATGGATCATTTGTTTTTTCCTGATTTTACTATTGAAATACCAGCCGACTTAGACAATTACATCTCATACCTCCAGAAACGTTATCTACTGGAAAAAGACAACATTGAGAAATTTTTCCGGGAGTTTGTCAAACTCTATCGTGCCACATTTAATAGCGAAAAGAGTCAAATTATAGATGAATATAAGAACCGGACATATAGTGAGATGCTGGATACTTTTTTTGAAAATGAAGAACTTAAAATAGTTCTGTCTGGGCAATGGGGCTACATAGGCCTCCCCCCTACCCAAGCCTCTGCTCTTGCGATGTGTCAGATGCTCATCAATTATCTTAAAGATGGTGCTTTTTTTCCTCAAGGTGGTACGCAAGAGTTTGCAAATGCAATTTGTAAGAAATTTATTGATTTTGGCGGCCATATTATGTTATCATCCAAGGCCGAAAAAATTTTATTGGATGGACAAACCATAGCAGGTATTGAATTAGATGATGGTAAAGAAATACCTGCTGGGGTTGTTGTTTCAAATGTTGACGCACGACAGACTTTCTTTAACCTATTAGATGGTAAATTGGATGCTTCATTCCTTAACAAAGTGGAAAGGATGAAGGAAAGTTGTTCTTTTTTTCTCTTATATTTAGGTTTAGGAAGCGGCTTAGATTTAAGCAATTTTAGCAGAGGTTTTTATCATACGAACGCTCAGATAAATTACAAAGATGATGAATGGATGTACATATCCGTACCGACAAAAATATGCTCAACGCTTGCGCCGCAGAATAAACAAATAATTTCTGCAGTTGTTTATTTAAAAGAGAATACATATAAAAACGTTGTTGATTGGAAAGCTTTTAAAGAAACAATGACGTTAAATGTAATAAATCGTTTAGAAGTTTATCTTCCCAATATAAAAAAGTATATTGAAGTAAAAGAAGCGGCTACACCGAAAACCCTTGAACGGTATACGTTAAATACAAATGGTTCAGCTTATGGCTGGGCAGTTTCTGTAGATCAAACAGGAGAAAACAGACTGCCATATAAGACCCCTATAGAAAATTTATATTTGGCGGGGCACTGGACAAGACCAGGGCCTGGGGTTTCTGCTGTAGTTTCTTCGGGTTGGGGTGTTGCTAACTTAATTATGGAGAATTGGAGGTAAAAATTATGAAAAGAAAAATGATGTTAATTAACCCTCATAAACCGGGCAGGTGCGGTGAAGAGAGCATTACGGTAATCGTACAAATGCCCTTGAACCTTGCTTATGTTGCTGCCCTTACGCCAGGTGACTGGGAATTTGATGTTATCGATGAAAATGTCGAATTAGCGATGGACGATAATGGTGAAATCACCTTCAAACCAGTCGATTTGGTATGTATTACGTCGGTTACCTATCAATCTCCCAGGGCATATGCGATCGCAGCCGCATGCAGAAAAAAAGGAATGCCCGTAATTATGGGTGGTATACACGCTTCTGTAATGCCAGAAGAAGCTGCAAAGTATGTTGACTCCGTTTTTGTTGGTGAAGCAGAGGAAGTCTGGCCGCAGGTTATAAAGGATTTTGAAGAAGGAAAACTTAAGAAGGTATATCAAGGCGGGTTGCCCCCACTCAGTTTGATGAAGAGGGTATATCCAAATAGGGAACTTATGAAGAAAAAATACGATTACAAGTTCTCTTCAATCGTTACAACAAAAGGCTGCCCCAATTACTGTGATTTCTGTAGCGTTCCTACTTTCCAGGGTAGAAAATTCAGGGAAAGACCTTATGAAGATGTACTTGATGAGATGGCAGCTACCAGTTACGCAGGTTTGATGTTGGCGGAAGACAATTTCTATGGACATGGAAAAAAGTCAAACGAGAGGGCACGCGACCTCTTTAAAGGGATGGTTGAGCGTGGTATTCACAAGGATTGGTTGGGATTTACAGCTTTAAATATTTCTCAGGATAAAGAAACCCTTGATTATATGGCAAAGAGCGGTTGTTTTGGTATGCTCATAGGGATTGAGTCTACGAATGAAGCCGTTCTCGAGAAAATGAATAAACGTGTAAATCTTAAATTGGGTACGGACAGTTATTTTGATTGTATCCAGAAGATACATGATTCTGGCCTTGTTGTTTGGGGTTCCGTGGTTTTTGGAGCGGATGGCGACGGTAAAGATTCCTTTAAAAGGATGACTGATTTTATATTAGAAAACAATATTGATATTCTAACATTCGGTATCAACTGTCCATTTCCAAAAACTCAATTGTATGCAAGACTGGATAAAGAAAAGAGAATTTTCAGGAAGAATTATCCTGATGATTGGCAATACTACGATACCGCGCACGTGGTTCACCGATTTGTAGATATGACGTTAGAGGACTTTATTGAAGGTATGCAGTATGTGTACGATCACATTTATGCGGGCGATAATTTAAGGAAACGTTTCAGGAATTCTATCAAGACAACCAAGAATCCAAGAAATTCCATGTTTGCATTCAGGGTTGGCTCTGACTGGAAACAGGTATTTGAACAAGTCTTACTGAATTTGAAGGAGTTGAATGATTCCGGAGATTATTATAAGGATTGTTACTCATCAAACGTGATACCGGTATCAACCCCTGCGATGGCGGCAGTTGCCACTTAACGGTAGTTTATATTAGATGATAAAACTTATAAGGGCACATCAAATATTCCAAAATTGATGTGCCCTTATAATAGCAAATTCGTTTTATGTTCGCTTGTGATAAATTTTATTCTCAAAGGAGGAGGTGAATTATGATCGGCAAATTATTATCCTTACAAATGGAAAAATCAATTGTCCCTGATATTAGTCCAAAGGCAATTATGATCATTGCAATTGCGCTCATTTTTGTTATTTTATTCACCTGGAAAAAGGAGGGGTAATTGCTTGATATAAGCTCCCCTTTCGATATTGCAATCATTGGCGGCGGGCCGGGAGGTTATGTTGCGGCAATTAAAGCAGCTCAATTTGGATTAAAAACTGCTCTTATTGAAAAAGAGAAGGTTGGCGGTGCATGCTTACACTGGGGATGTATTCCTACTAAGGCGCTCCTCCATTCCGCAGATCTTTATAGAAAACTTAACAAGGCAGAAGAATGCGGCATAATCTTAGAAAAGATAGACATCAATTATCCACGGCTTCATCGGCGCAAAGAATCCATAGTTAAACGGTTATTCCAGGGCGTCCAATTTCTTCTCAAGAAAAATGGCGTGGAAATCTTTGAAGGCGTTGGACAACTCACGTCCCCAAGTAGTATATTATTAAAAAGAAACGGAACTGAGTTTGGTAAGATAACTGCAAAAAACGTTGTGCTGGCTACGGGATCTATTCCACTTATTCCTCACACAATTCACCATGATGGTAGATATGTACTTACAAGTAATGATATCCTGGCATTGGAAGAAATTCCAAAATCAATAGTTATTGCGGGTGGTGGCGCTGTAGGCGTTGAATTTGCGCATCTTTTTAATACGTTCGGGACAAAAGTAACGATTATTGAACTTTTAGACGATATCCTTCCCGCTGAAGATAAAGAGGTATCCGCTACTTTACGGAAAGCTTTTGCTAAAAGAGGTATTGATATATTAACAAATACTTCTTTAGAAAAGGTTGAAATAGATAGTGGTGTTCTGGTAGAGATAAAAAGAAAGATACAATCCCCCCCTACTTCAAATGAAACCATAGAAACATTAAAAGCAGATCACTTACTTCTTGCTTTAGGACGAACGCCTGCCTTACAAAATATTGGATTGGAGAATTTATTCTCAGGTTTTAAGGAAAAATATGTGCAAACAAATGAGTTAATGGAAACCGAACAGCATGGACTGTTTGCGATTGGTGATATTACTGGTCCCCCTTTTCTGGCGCACAAGGCATTCCGTCAAGGTTTGCAGGCTGTTTCTCACATTGCGGGTAAAGAAACCACCCCTATAAATTATCAAAATATTCCAGGGGTAACATATTGCTTTCCTCAGGTGGCAAGCATGGGGCTTACGCAGGAAGAGGCAGAAAAAAAGGGATACAAAGTAAAAGTAGGAAAATTCCCGTTCATTGCAAATAGTAAGGCTATTATTGATGGGGAATATGAGGATGGATTTGTAAAAATTGTTGCAGATGAAAAATATGGTGAAATACTGGGCGTACATGCCATTGGACCAAATGTGGGTGAATTAATATGGGGTGCATCGCTCACCACTTTACTGGAAGGAACGGTTTTTGAGATATCAAACAACTTCTTCCCCCACCCTACCCTTTCTGAAGCTATCCTAGAAGCCGCACATGCGGTTGTTAACAAACCGATTCACATATAAATACAATTTTTAATAAACAATAACTTACAAAAAAAGAAGTTTCTACTGGTAATACTCTATGAACAGTGAATCAAAGATTGCATATTTTTCTATGGAAATAGGTCTTTCCAACGACATACCAACATACAGCGGTGGATTGGGAGTGCTTGCAGGAGACACGATAAAATCAGGCGCCGATCTTAAACTACCGCTCATTGCGGTTACATTACTTTCGAAAAAGGGTTATTTCCGCCAGGATATAGATAACAACGGCAGACAAATTGAATATCCTGTACAGTGGGAACCATCCAAATTTATGACGCTACGACCAAAAAAGGTAAAAGTCCAGATTGAGGGTCGTGATGTTTATATCCAGGCTTGGTGCTATAAAGTAAAAAGCGTTACGGGCGGAGAAGTGGATGTATACTATCTTGATACTGATATTGTGGAAAATACGCAGGAAGACCGGGATATTACAGCCGTTTTATACGGCGGTGATGACCGTTACCGGCTAAAACAGGAAATTGTTCTGGGCATTGGTGGTGTGCGTATTCTCCGTGCACTTGGTGTCCATGTTAAAAAGTATCATATGAACGAAGGACATGCAAGCTTATTAACACTTGAGTTGCTTTTGATGCACAAGAGGGATGTCGAAAGCGTCTGGGATGAAAGGTGGGTATGGGATACGGATACAGTAAGAGACCTGTGTGTCTTTACGACGCATACCCCTATTGAAGCAGGTCATGATAGATTTTCCTATGACCTTATTAAAAAAGTGCTCGGTGAATTCGTACCCCTTGAGTTATTGAAATCGCTCTGTGGTCAACAATATCTCAATATGACACTCCTTGCCCTCAATTTAAGTAAATATGTGAATGGTGTTGCAAAAAAACATGGCGAGGTATCAAAAGTTCTATTCCCAGGTTATGAAATTAATGCAATAACAAATGGTGTTCATTCATTTACCTGGACATGCGAATATTTTAAACAATTGTATGATAAATACATACCCAGTTGGGCAAATGAACCTGAGTTGTTCGTCCGTGCTGAAAATATCCCCGATGATGAGGTGTGGAATGCGCACCTTTCCGCAAAAAATGACCTGTTCAATTATATCAATAAGTCAACGGGATTAAAACTCAGTCAAGACGTATTAACTATTGGTTTCGCAAGGAGATTTACTTCTTACAAAAGGGCAGATTTATTATTTTCAAGTTTGGATCGATTTTCAAAAATTAGTGAAAAAGGCATGTTTCAGATCATATTCGCAGGAAAGGCACATCCCAGGGATACGCTCGGTAAAGATATAATAAAAAAGGTTTATGACCTTGCAAAAATAATTAACGATAACATCAAGGTTGTATTTTTAAAAGATTATAATATGGCGATGGCATTAAAGCTCATTTCTGGAGTAGATGTCTGGTTAAATACGCCACTACGTCCACGCGAGGCGTCTGGTACAAGCGGCATGAAGGCAGCCCATAATGGCGTTATTAATTTTAGTATTTTGGACGGATGGTGGATCGAGGGGCATATAGAAGGAATTACGGGTTGGTCCATTGGTCCAAAACCATTAGAATCATCGCTTTCTATTACAAATGATGCAGTTGATGCTGACGATCTATACCATAAACTAGAAAATATTATTATCCCCATGTACTATCAGGACAGAACTCAGTGGATAAAAATCATGAAAAACTCTATCAGCAAGATAGCATATTATTTTAACAGTCACCGTATGATGCGCCGTTATGTAACTGAGGCGTATATTCGATAGTCGTATGCCGGTGGATTTAAGAAATATTAAAGTCATAATCTTTGACCTGGACGATACTCTCTACGATTGCAGTGGTACGCTTGTATTACGCGGGCGAAAAAAAGTAGCAAAAACACTGGCAAAACTCATCACCTGTTCCGAAGATGAGGCATACCTGCTCCAATTAAAAACCGATGAAGAACTCGGTGCAAAGGCAAATATCTATGAGAA
>JAXMAC010000095.1:0-4202 GCA_046350595.1 Candidatus Brocadiaceae bacterium
GCTCGCAATGACCCCAGACGACTAAAGTCGTCACTACAAACACTCGCAATGACAACCTGATGTGTGCCATCAAAGTGCATAGTAAGTGTCATTGCGAGGGTCTTTTCCGAAGCAATCTCCCCGTTTTCATAAAGAAGAATTGGTTGCGGCGTAGCTGCGCTATGCATATAAGTTGACTTACCCTGCAACTTCTGATAATATTTTTTGTTTGTATTATTCATTGTGCAATGGGGATTTAACATTGGGTGGTTATATTATTGGTATTGATCTTGGCGGCACAAACCTCAAGGCAGGTATTGTCGACAAACATGGAAAAGTTCTTCACCGGCTTTCCGTAAAAACAAATAATAATGCGGCGCCGGAAACGATATCGGACCAAATCTTCGGATTGATTGATGAAACTATAAAGAGCTTCCCATCCACAACAGCAGTGACAAGTTCAAAATCTACCACTCCGAACATTTTGGGCATCGGACTCGGATCACCTGGCCTTATTGATAAAAAAGGCGAAACAATCCTTTTTTCTCCCAACCTGCCCTTATGGCGAAATATCCCTATCAAACACATGATTTCAGAACGGTTTCACGTCCCCTGTATATTGGAAAATGACGCCAACGCCGCTGCCTGGGGAGAAAAATGGGCGGGCGCAGGTAAAGACGTTGATTCGCTGGTAATGATTACCCTCGGTACCGGCATCGGTGGCGGCATGGTTATCAACAATAAGCTCTGGCGCGGCGCTCATAATGTGGCAGGCGAAATCGGCCACATGGTAATCCAGATGAACGGGCCGAAATGCAGTTGCGGCAACTACGGATGCATAGAGGCATACGCCTCGGCCACAGGCATGGTAAGACGATTCAAAGAATCATTAAAGAGTGGCGCGCCATCATCGTTAAAGAATGCCGGAGAAATTACCGCAAAGACTATCAATGACGCCGCCTTCCAGGGCGATAAGGCATCTTTGGATATTATTCAGGAAACTGGGCGTTATCTTGGCATTGCACTTATCAACATTATGCACATATTAAATCCTGAAATGATTGTATTAGCAGGGGGCATGATAGGATCTGGAGATTTATTGATGAACCCTATTAAACAAGTCATCAGTCAGGGGGCTTTTGAGGCATCGTATAAGGATACTCATATTGTATTCTCAAAACTTGGAAATGATGCAGGAATTATTGGAGCAGCAGGATGTCTACTGAAAGAATTAGAAACTTCTGTATAATAGCACATATTGACCACGGGAAATCTACTTTAGCAGACCGCTTGCTACAGAAGACCAATACTATCTCGTCACGGGAATTCCGCAACCAGATGCTCGACGACATGGATTTGGAGCGTGAACGCGGGATCACCATAAAGGCTAGCGCGGTCGCCCTGAAACTGATCAGGGACGGCAAAGAGTACAATCTCAACCTGATTGATACACCCGGTCACGTGGACTTTAACTATGAGGTTTCCAGAAGCCTTGGAGCATGTGAAGGCGCCCTTCTTCTGGTAGATGCGTCACAGGGAGTAGAGGCGCAAACCGTCGCAAACGCCTATTTGGCGATGGAGCACAATCTGTCTATCATCCCGGTCATCAGCAAGATAGATTTACCGCAATCACGCCCTTATGACGTCCTTACCGAAATGGAAAAGACGCTGGGGATCAACCCAGAAGAATCACTCATGGTGAGCGCAAAAACCGGGGAAGGTATTGATAAAATTTTTGAAGCCGTCATTGAACGCATTCCACCGCCTAAAGGAAATCCCAATGCCCCTCTGAAGGCCCTTATCTTTGATTCTGTCTACGATGAATTTCGAGGCGTTATCGTTTATCTGCGTATCTTTGATGGCTCTATCAAGGCGGGCGATGAAATCTATATGATGAAGACCCACCAATCTTTCAAGGTAGAAGAGGTAGGCGTCCTGAAGCCTAAAATGGCGCTCAAGAATAATCTCCTCACCGGGGAGGTAGGATATTGTATCGCTAATATTAAATCTATCCATGACGTCAAGATTGGTGATACTGTTACCCATAATAAGGACAGGGCAGCCGAGGCGTTGCCGGGTTATCGCGCGCCTATGCCTATGGTATACTGTGGTATTTACCCGACCAATAATGCCGATTTCCACCTCCTCCGCGAGGCGCTGGAACGACTGAGCCTGAATGATTCTTCGTTTACCTTTGAGCCAGAAACGTCACAGGCGCTTGGCTTCGGATTCCGCTGCGGCTTCCTCGGACTTTTGCACATGGAAATTGTCCAGGAACGTCTTGAGCGCGAAAGCAACATCAATATAGTCCAGACCGCCCCAAACGTAACCTACGAAGTACTGAAGACAAACAAAGAAGTGATCAAGGTTGACAATCCGGAAAAGGTACCTCCGGACAACGAAATCGAAGAGTTCCGCGAGCCTATTGTACGCGTTAATTTTGTATTGCCTACCGAATATGTGGGTACTATTATGCAGTTTGCAGAAGCGCGCAGGGGACGGTACAAAAGCACCGAATATCTTAGCGAAAAGCGGGCAATACTGACTTACGAACTCCCCCTTGCTGAAATAATATTTGATTTTTTTGACAAGATGAAATCGGCCACGCGGGGTTACGGCACCATGGATTATGATTTTATTGGATACGAACTGGCAGACCTTGTAAAACTGGACATCCTCGTGGCAGGCAAACGAGTGGACGCACTTTCCACGATTGTTCACAGGAAGGATGCCGATATCAAGGGCAGAAAATTGGTTAAGAAACTCAAGAATGAAATCTCACGACATCTCTTTGAAGTCGTATTGCAGGCGGCGATTGGAAGCAGGATCATTGCCAGGGAATCGATCCGTCCGATTGCGAAAAACGTTACCGCCAAGTGTTACGGCGGCGATATTACCAGGAAACGAAAACTTCTGGAAAAGCAAAAAGAAGGCAAAAAGAGGATGAAGTCTATCGGCAATGTGGAAATCCCTCAAAGGGCATTCCTGTCTGTGCTATCCGTTGATGAATGAAAGTAAGAAAAATGTAATAGCTCACCGCGGAAGACGCAGAGAAAATACGTTAAAAGATTGAATAGTGTTAGCCTTAAAAACCTGGAACGTGTGCTTGTATTCACTCAATCCTGAAGGATTAAGTTACATACTTACAGAACGAGGTGCTGTGTGACAAATAACAAAGAAAAATTATCCATCCCACAAATAAACGAAAAAGCAAAGAAGAAAAAAAAGAGCAAGCTTCGTGAAAATATTGAATCCATAGTCATTGCCATCGCAATAGCATTTGCCATACGTTATCTGGTTATCGAGGCATTTAAAATCCCAACAGGCTCCATGGCCCCAACCCTTTTAGGTGAACACAAAAATGTAACCTGCCCTAACTGCGGGTGGTTTTACTATGCCGACCGCCAGAGTGAAAGCGCCACATGTCCTAATTGTCAATTTGAAACCAATGTTTCTCTTTATTGTGATACATGCAACAATAGGATTCGGTACAACTTTCCTGCATGGTTATGGAGAAAAGGGTCGTGTCCGCAATGTAAATCCACAGTCACCTGGACTGACCTGTCAAAACGGTTAATACATGGTGGAAACAGAATCCTCGTGAATAAATTCTGGTATAAATTTACCAATCCCAAACGGTGGGATGTGGTGGTATTTGTTTATCCATTGGTCGATCTGACATGCAAAGATTGTGCTGCGCAGTTGCCGGAAACAGAGTGGCATGATAACCTCCGTTGCCCACGATGCGGCTCGACACGATTCTCCAGGCAAAAGAAGAATTACATTAAGCGACTCATCGGTCTGCCCGGTGAAAAACTCCAGGTCGTGAATGGAGACATTTACATCAATGACAGGATTCAGAGAAAACCTGAATCTGTCCAAAACACCCTCTGGATGCCTGTTTATAACAGCCGCTATTCAGTTAAGGAAGAGGCCGGCCCAACATGGGTAAGCGATAGTAACACGTGGAAGATCAATAAAGACTCGTTAATCCTGAACAATATCTCTGACGGCACATCCACTGCATCCCTGGCAACCTTTGCACGGAGAATTTCCGATCAGAATGGTTATAACAACAGGAGTGGAAGCAATGAAATGGGCGACATCAAGATCAGCTTTGATGTAATGCCTTTAAAGGGTTCTCAATCTTTGGAAATTTTACTGGAAAAAAACAGCGATGTGTTTACCGCTATCATACCAACGAATGATACAGACAAAAAAGG
>JAXMAC010000095.1:4302-13315 GCA_046350595.1 Candidatus Brocadiaceae bacterium
TTAAAATAAGAAAAGAGGTCTAATATGAAGTATACTGTCATCATAGAAAAAGGCGAAAACAATTACGGGGCATATATTCCTGATTTACCAGGCTGTGTAGCCGTAGGAGAAACAAAAAAAGAGGTTTTGCGATTGATCAAGGAGGCAATAAAATTACACCTTGAAAGCATGCAAAACGATGGCATTGAAATTCCTGAACCAAAAACAATAAGTGAATTGGTTGAAGTATAAAAAACACAAAAATAATCATATTTTCTTCCCGGTGCACACTGTGGCATAATATGTAAAATGAATTTATTACGAGCAGAAGGATTAACCAAATCGTACGGCAAGCGCACCGTTGTTAACCAGATTAGTTTTGAGGTTAATGACGGTGAAATTGTCGGAATACTTGGACAGAACGGCGCAGGCAAGAGCACGTCGTTTAACATGATCATCGGCGCTATCCGGCCAGATAGCGGACGGGTAATATTTCAAAATGAGGATATTACCGATCTCCCCATCTACCTGCGGGCGCGGAAGGGTATGGGATACCTGTGCCAGGAGCCATCCGTCTTTCAGCGTCTCACGGTAGAGGAAAACATCCTCGCCATTTTAGAAACCCATCGATACAGCAACGCCGAAAAATACAAACGCCTGGTTGAATTACTCGACGAATTTAATTTAAAATCACTGGCCAAAAGCAAGGCGTATATCCTTTCAGGCGGCGAGCGGAGGCGGCTGGAGATTGCGCGGGCGCTTGCCAGTTCGCCGAGCATGATACTCCTTGACGAACCATTCACCGGCGTAGACCCCATTGCCGTCAGCGAGGTGCAGGACATTGTCTTAAAACTCAAGAATAAAGGCATCGGCCTGCTCATCACTGATCATAATGTCCGCGAGGCGCTGAGTATCACCACCCGCTCGTACATTATTAATGAAGGCACGGTTGTTGCCAGCGGAAGCACCCAGGAAATTTTAAACAATCCCATAGCGCGTCAGTCCTACTTAGGAGATAACTTCCCTACGAGCGAACACCGGCTCACCGATTTTAATACGACCAAAAAACCAAAAGACGTAAACCAGAAACCTATCGTCCGTAAAGATAGACCGTAAGTTCATGTTGAAATATTTCACCCGCAGAAAATATTTGATGTACGTTATTCGGTATTTGACATTTTATTTTAAAAAGCAAAAATACCCACTGTTAGCAGTTCTTGTGAAATCAGGGAAATCCTGAGACTCACCATCCAAAGGTATAGCCATGAGGTAGTTGAGTCCAAAGATGGGAATGCCTTGAAGCATGGAATATCTGACTGATTAAAAATACCACCTCTGCGAGCTTAATCTGACTTTCGCAGTTCGCGCTAAAAAATGGTTATTTTTGGGCATGTATCACCGGAAGACCCTTGATATTAAAGGGGTTAATTTTTAAAATGGCTTGTAGTGCCGACCTACCCTATTGACGCAATCACGGGAAACTGAGAAAATGCTTGCATGTTTCTACGAGAAAAAACACGGACGAAAGATGGAAAAACACACCGATATTGGAGCGTTGTAGAGAACTGCCGGGTTAGCGGAAGAAGAGTGGTACAGAGACAAGTTCTCTATTTGGGAGAACTCAATGATAACCAACGGGCAGGATGGGTTCGGACGATAGAGGCACTTTGGGGTGAGAAGAGCAAGGTAAAACAACTGGCATTGTTTCCTGATGATCGGGAAGAGTTGCCCGTAATGGACTGAGAGACCGTTCGGCTGCAGTTGGACAAGATTGAGTTGAGACGTCCGCGTGAATGGGGAACATGCTGGTTGGGATTGTATTTGTGGGATATTCTGGATCTGGACAAATTTTGGAAAAACATTTGCCGTCAAGCCGCAAAGGGACAAGCTGGCTGAATATTTTGAAGGTGTTGACCTGTTACCGGCAGATCGACCTTGGAAGCGAATTTCGTTTTTACCGTGAGTGGTATTTGCGTAGTGCAATGGGAGATCTGTTGGGGGAAGATTATTAGCTGGCACAGAAAGATAAGCCGTATCGTTGTTTGGATTTGCTGCTTGAGCATCGTGATGAGCTGTTTGGGTTTTTAAAAGGGCAATGGGGCAATTTGTTTGGTGCGAAGTATGATGTGCTGCTGTATGATTTGACGAGTACGTATTTTGAAAGTGATCCGCCACCGGCGGGCTCTGGAGGTAAAAAACGTTTTGGATAGAGCCGGGACAAACGTTCGGATTGTGTTCAAGTGGTTGTGGCATTGGTATTGAAACTGGAAGGTTTCCCCGTGGCCTACGAAGTATATTCCGGCAATACAAGAGACACCGCAACATGAGAGGAGTTTCTGGATCGGTTCGAAAATCAGTATGAGAAATTTCGGCGCACCTGGCTCATGGATCGAGGTATTCCAACCGAGGATATGTTAGAAAAGATGCGTTCCCGAAGGATTGATTATTTGGTTGGCACTCCCAAGGGACATTTGACCCATGTTGAAAAACAGTTGCTTGAACAGACCTGGATTCAGGCGCGTGAAAGCGTCCGTGTGAAAATTCTTCAACAAGAATCGGAGCTCTACGTCTCTGTGGAAAGCCATGACCGGGTAGCTAAGGAACGTTCCATGCATCGTCGCAGACTCAAACGCCTGTGGGCAAGTCTGCACGAACTTCGCAATCGCAAGAGCATTAATCGTGATGACCTGCTAATGCATATCGGAGCGTTAAAGAAAGAAGCCGGGCGAGACTTTGGGCTGGTTCGTATCTCTATCCCAAATCCGCAAGAACCGGTGAATGAACACACGTTCCATTTCAGCTTGGATCGTGAACGCCTGCGGCGAACGTTGCGGCGTGAGGGACGCTATCTGCTTCGTTCAAATATGCAGGCCGCCTCGCCTGAAACCGTCTGGGAATCTTATCTGCTTTTGACCCGTATAGAACAGGCATTTAAGGATTTGAAGGGGGCGCTTTCCATCCGTCCCATATGGCACCAATTGGAAAAGAGAATTGAAGCCCATATTTTTGTTTCCTTTTTGGCTTTTTGTCTCTACACGACGTTGCGAAATCTTGCGCGTGGACGAGCCGCAGGGCTGACATCCGATGCCATTTTAGAAAAAATGTCTAACATTCAAATGACATTACTTTGTTAAAAAACGCCGCTAAATCACACATAAGTACAACATGGATAGATTGTTATGTACTGATTTGCAAAAAAAGTGGAGGTTGTTTGATCTTCCCATGTTGCGACTAACGAACAATTCAAAGCTTAAGTACTTAAAAATTTGATAGTTAAACCTAATTTCACAAACTTTTTTAACAAATTAATGAAATGATTGATGTTCATTTACCAACCACCGATGGTCGTCACATTGTCATGAGCCGCTATACGTAGAGCCAGAAAAGGATGTTGCACTCCTTTGGGCACAGTTGGGGTTGTTGCTTCCCGAACAACCACCACCCAAGGTTTATGCCTCCGGACAAACCAGTCTGTAGTGCCGCCCTTTTAGGTGACCCTTTGAATTTACTGGCTTAGCGGCTTGCCTATCCCTCGAATTGCGAAGGTCGGGTTAATTCTTGCAAAGAAGTTTGTACCTATGCATAATATATACAAAGGAGCAATCCCTGTCTGCTACCAGGCAGGCGTATATGCAGAAAGACAGCGTATATCATCGTGCGGTGAGATGACGGAGTTCCGAGGTATGAGTATGACGTGTTATATCGTGCCAACTGCCCTTTCTCAGTAAAGCACTGACAATGTCCTTTGTCGGAGATAGATAAATCGATTAGGCAAAACTAACCAACGGGAGAATCACTCAGAACCACGAATATTATCGAAAGATTGAATTAGCGTAGAGAGCGGCTCCAGTATGGAAGGTAAATGCCAATCTACCCTTCTTTACACAAATCGCAGAATTTACACAAAATTCTTGACAGTACCGAATGATCGCGTACTGAAACCAAATAAGAACCTTTTCACACCCATTGAAAAAATCTCCCCCTCTCCTCTTTTAAGTGATGATGGCGTCGTTAACTTGCTGGGCTGGGAAAGTGCCCGGTCTCACGGTCGGGCACTTTCAGCACTTCGCAGCACTGCTATGAGTGATACCTCTCAGTTGGCAGGGCCATAGTAGACTTCAACATCTGCAGCCACGCTGCCGCTGTTGTTGTAGTTGTCCGAATCCCAGCAATATAGCGTTAGTGGACCGCTCCTTAGCGCAGTCATTTCCATTTTTGTTCCAACTGGGAAAAAGGTCACTCCGCCATCAAGGCTTCCCACGAGAGAACCATTCAAGAATGTGAATGCGCCTTTTGTGGATGATTGTTGGATGCCATTGTTGCCGTATGGATTACCCACACCATTGGCATTTACATTGTAATTCGGGTCATTGGAGCTGAGGTTCCAGGTATCCCTTTTATCAACACTTATCACATATAGCTTTCCAGGAACTACCATAAGGCCAGTAGTTTTTCCGATCCCACCAGACACACTATTGAGTTTGGCATCTACATTGATAATCACGGCAAATGCCACGTTAACAGATAGCATTAATAAGGCGACAACCACGCCTATACTGAAAATTCTTTTCATGATACTGCTCATGATAACCTCCTTCAGACACGATATAGAATTAAATTCATCCAGCACTCTGTGCTCCCCACACAGGTGGTGTTTGCACCTATCACACCAGAGTTCCGCCTCCTTGAGAAACTCTTAAGTTTGATGTACTCGGGCAAAAGTATACTCTCACACCGGACCTAAAAACAGGCAAGGTTTCCGAAAGATCGCTTGTTTTATGCCGAGGTGGACAGACTTCTTTATTCCCAAATTTTCTTTTCCAGGTTTCTAAAGCAGCCAGGTGGTGACAGAATGAGCGGTAGTATAGAAGAAGAAGAAGAAGAAGTCAAGTATATTTTTTCTTTCAGCTAAATTGAATACAACATATATAATCACATAATGGCACAAATCCTTGTGATGAAAGTAGACTATATCAAGATTGACGGCTCATTTATCAGAAAATTACACACGGATCAGAATGACCGCCTCTTTGTCAGGGCAATGGTGGATGTTGCGCGAGGCATGGGTATTAAAACCATCGCCGAGTTTGTCGAACATGGGGAAACGCTTAAAATTCTCAGGGATTACGGTGTGGATTATGCACAGGGTTATTTAATAGGCAAACCAGCGCCAGACATAATAATTTCCTAGGGTTTGGTTGAGGAACGAAACTCAACATTTTTAATTGCGATTTTGGATCGGGGATTCGGAAATCACAATTTTTTCGGTTGAATATCGCCTTTTAGCTTTTTCCAGCGCCCAGGGAAACAAATAACGAGATACATAATTCCGGTTACCCGCAAATTGTGCCAACCTTTCAATACGATCTGCCAGTGAGCATTTACACGGTAATATTCTCTCCGTCATGCGCAGTACTTTACAAAAAGAACGAATAACCGTGTTGAGGTAATTTCGCATTTTTATTAAACTGTTGCATGGTGGTATTCTTCCTTTTACAAGCCACTTTCCATAATTTTTCCTGAGCCAATTTTGATAGTCCAGCAACGACCGGTATGACAAAGAATTACCTTTCCCTTGTTCATGTTTCGATGCAAGAATTACAGCAGGATGTTTCTTCATTAATCCGAATTTATTTCGGGGCACCCCGCATCCCTCAACAATGCGACGACAGATAGGACGGTTGTAATCTCCCGGCACATTCCATGGCAACATTTCAGGCAAATTGCTTATTATATTTATATCTCTCATCTGCCGAGATCCCATTAAAGGCACAGGAAAATGGATAAAACCAATCCACAGACGATATTCAGTCAGGTCCAAGCCGGCGGTATCCCCGCGTATAATGTCCTCGGATAGTTCTTTTTTTTCTTTAGTCCAGACAACGTCTCCATGAAATCCTGTCATCAATACACGGCCCGGAAGATATTTTTCAGCTCCTTTAATAATTACGTACAAGGCATTCCCTACCGACGCCAGAAAAGGTATTTCAGGAAATTCCATAGCGGACCATGCGTTGCGCTCTATCAGCGCCGGTTGCAAACCAAGTATTTTGGCAATCTCAGCACCGCTATCCGACTCTCCATTGTCGGTTTCGTTAAAAGAAATAACGTGTTCGAGACCAAACTTACGCGCCAGGGCGGTTACCGTTGGAGAGTCGTATCCGGAAGACGTTGTCCCCAGCATCTTATAGGGATATTTCCGGTACAGGGATAACATATTCTCTACAATTTGTTGCAATGACAATTCGAGAAATTCACGGTACTTAGTAAATGAACTAAAATCTCTTTTTGGATAGGGTTTCGATACCTGAGTTAACTGGTTACCATCCCATGCAAGATTATGAAAATAGGTAAGTCGAACTGCTCCTGCAGACGTAGACAAAAAACGTTTATAATTATTTATTCCCTTAACAATTGACCAGAAGTCATCAGAATAATTACGATAAGTCGGGTCTACTTCTGCATTCGTGGTTGAAACAAGGCATACAAGCGAGTTTGAAACAAAAAGGCAATCCTTTATTTGTATCGAATGCAAACGATCAAATGAGGTGCCAGATGAAACGAAAATAACCTCTTTATTCCTACAATGTCCGCCGGAGCCAAATATCAGGTCAGTTTGGTCAAAATCGCCTGATTCGTAATTCCCTGCCCAAATAGCTTCGCAAAACCATTCGTTTTGAGTTTCAACTCTCTTTCCATGATAGATATCAATACGAGAGCCAGAAACCGGGCATTTTGCTAACCAGGATAATGGCGGCCATTCTTCAATGCAGATAAATTGAAAGTACATAATTTATTAGTATTGATGCTCCAGATTCTTCGTAACATTTCAGCCCATCGCTGAAAACGCCGGGATCGCGGAGAAGCCGACCTTTGTTCACATTAGGTGTTTACCATCCTGCGAAACACCCTGAAGATGACAAGGAACATACCCGCAGAAAAGAAAAAGATTGTTACGAAGGTAAGGGGTATGCTAGGATTGGTTTTAACGCTTGCAAGTATACCCGGTATTGAATTCACATCAGCAAACATAACGTTCGATCCATTAATTTCTTTTGCGTTCTTTTCACCGATCGGCAAGTAGACTTGTTCCGTTTTAGTATTATCCGCATTCGGGTATATCAATTTAACCACAGGATAATAATATTGCGGCGGCATATACATATTCGCTACACGTATCTGCATACCATGTGCGTTGAATGTTTCACCGATTCTGACATTGCAGGTGCGGTCGTCTACCTTAAGGACTGCCCCTGATGAAATCCACCCATAATCTCTCATAAGAACTTCAAAGGCGCCGTGGTTTAAAAGAACGGGATTATTATAACCAATGGTATCGGCATATTCGACTCCATTCTTTCTCACCAGCACAGAGGCTTCAATCTTTTTTGGCATTCCATTCGGGTAAGCACTCGTCTTGAGATCGGTAACCTTCATTTCTACCCCACCCAGATCAGCCCACTCATCAGAGACGGAAACAGGCGGCTCGGTTGATGAATACAACCCGCCAATGAGGTGTGCAACGAGGGTGATTACAAACCCTACATGCACAACAGAAGCTCCGTACAACGGCGCATTCTTTATACCGGCCTTTGTCTTTCTCAGGATTGAATCAATGGTGCATACCGTTGCATTAATACCATAAAAAATGCAGGCAATAAACAAGAGGTAAAACCATGCATGGATAGGCTTCTTGTGGTTAAAGAAAAAGGATATGTCCTCGCCGGAAAGTCCCGCATACTGTTGGGGTAAATAATTCATAATCAGGCTGCCAATGATAAGCAGACCTGTAACTGAGAACCCCACAATAATTCCCAGTTGTTGCGATTTCAGGAAATGGTAAACTTTTTTCACGTACAATATCCTATTGAGAATAAATCGGAATGCATAGCGCAGCTACGCCTCAATCAATTCTTCTTTATGAAAAGGGGGAGATTGCTTCGGAAAAGACCCCTCGCAATGACACTTACTGTGCACTTTGATGACGCACAGCACATTATCATTGCGAGCGTTTGTAGTGACGACTTTAGTCGCCTGGGGTCTTTGCGAGCGGAGCGAAGCAATCTTTTCCCCATAAAAAAATTCTGTAGGTTGGGTTGAGTGAAACGAAACCCAACAAATTTAAATTACCTAAAAAAATTTTATCGGAAACTATGGGAACTACCAATGAGAAAACTTGTTCCTACGTACGTCATCAAGAGTATGAAAAACCCAAAAATTGCCATGGGCGGTTTAAACCGTTTCGCCGCAGGCCAGTAATCCAGATGCAGGCATGTTGCATAAAAAAACCATATAATGACAGACCAGACAACCTTTGCATCCCAGAGGAAATACGACCCCCACGCAACATATCCCCATAATCCGCCAAAAACCATCGAAATGGAAAAGACAATCAGTCCATACTGAAAACCAGCATCAATAAGCTGATCGTACTGCCTCTTCTCGTCTGACGTGAAATATCGCGCTACCGCCGCAGACATTGAGCTTACCCACAGGGCATAACAAAAAAACGACATCGGCACATGCAGTGCATACCAAATAGTCAGCATCAGGGGCGGGGCATAATTCAATCCCTTGGGGAACACTATTGCCGCCGCGTAAAAACCATACCCGACGCCAAAGAGCAGCATACGATAGATATGACTTTCAGCCCTTGAGTAAATCAGCAAAATAATAAAGGTGGCTGCCGCAAAGGCATTAAAGGATTCAAATTTATTGGTTAAGGGGAAGTACTCAATGGATATACCCCGCAACAGCATCGTTACGAGGTGGAGCATAACAATCCCTAACAAAACAAAGAATCTCAGCTTTTTTCCGGTAAAACCAAAAAACCAGTAGATTGAGTACGCGCCCAGGCAAACCCAGTATAAGACTATCGATAGTTGGTTGAGATAATTGGCCGTGTCCATTTATTTTGGCATATACGAAATTTCAAATTTGTAGTGATGACTTCTGTCGTCAACCTGCATATTATCCATCATAATGTAATTTCAATCTTCGCCTTTTCCCGCAGGCTATTGACCAAACTACTGAT
>JAXMAC010000096.1:0-10447 GCA_046350595.1 Candidatus Brocadiaceae bacterium
TTAGTTCGAACCTGCAAGGAATCTTTTTAAAGCATTTAAAGCAGATAATCTTGAAGGATTAACCAAAAGGGAAAAGACATTTTTTTCTTCAAATTTGCTTTTGTGGAGCTCTTTGAAAGTAACGCCGGGTACTTTCCCAACTTCAGATGCCCGAACGGTCTTCCCGTGCTGATATGGAGATACTAAAAATCGATGTGCAGAATTTATCACAAGCAGGAACAACCGTCACTCATGTGGTATTGGGGAAAAATTTTAGTTCGTAAGTTCTTTGTTATGGATATGTTATGGTAGCGGTGGAGGGAGTCGAACCCCCGGCGCGCGGCTTATGAGTCCGCTGCTCTACCAACTGAGCTACACCGCCACTTATTTGGTGCATTGTCCAATTGAAATAGGTTGTAACAATTACATTACCAGAATAACAATTCAGGCCAATATTTTCAAGAAAAATAATAAGGTTGTTTTTGTTGGATTTCTTGAATTTTAACTTGACAAGGATTCTTTATGGTGTTAAGGTATTAGGTAATTATCCTTCCTGTGTTTTTGGGTAATTCTAGGTTGTCCAGCCTAAAGCTATCAGAGCTGTAAGCTAACCTTCCCGGTAGTGTTCGTTCTAAAATTTTCCAAGTGCGTGAATAAGTAATATCAATGCCCCTATTCGTTAAGGTATTTTTAAGTTTTCCACGTTTAAGAAGAATAAATTACAGATAGATTTTACGGTATTTCTCCACGTTTTGTCTTGCCCAGTAATTGCCTGTCTGTCTTTAATACAAAATGTTCCTGATGAAACCAATTCATTCGACGATGCAAATTCTTTTAAGCTAGATACGGAACACACTGTCCTATTACGATATCGGGCCAGGTTTTTCCGTCGTACCCTTTTACTATTGAACCTGAAGATATATCAGTCATTATTATAAACGAGAATGTCAGAGCGATTTTTTATCATAGATGGGCATTCACATTGTTACCAGGCTTTTTATGCTATTACAGCACGGCTGACGACGCCGGATGGGAAACCTGCAAATGCTGTGTATGGGTTTACACGCATGCTCCAGAAGTTGCTTCGGGAACAGCACCCGGAGTATATAATCGTTGTATTTGACACAAAATTAGCAACTTACCGGCACACTACATACGGCGAGTATAAAGCAAACCGAAAACCTACGCCCGATGAATTAGAGGTACAGTTCCCTTTGATTTATAAGGTTGTCAGAGCATATCATATTCCCATTTTTGCGGCGAAAGGATATGAGGCCGATGACATAATTGGTACGGTGGTGAAAAGACTCTCTGGCGAAGGAGTTGAAGTTGTTATTGTGACTTCCGATAAAGATATGGAACAGTTATTAAGTCCACAGGTGAAAATTTATCATGCAAAAAAGGGCATCATGATTGACGATGCGGCCCTTTTTAAAGAAAAGGGCATTCGCCCGGATCAGGTTGTGGACGTCCTCTCTCTTTCAGGTGATTCTGTTGATAATGTACCCGGCGTACCGGGTATAGGCGGCAAGACGGCGCTGGAACTTATTCAAAAGTGGGGTTCTCTGGATGCCGTCCTTGCAAATGTAGACGTCATTTCCGGTAAAAAGAGACAGGAAAATTTACGTTTATATGCAGAGCAGGCAAAACTTTCCCGCTCTCTTTTGAGGCTTTGCGATGATATTCCTCTTCGTTTTGATATGAATGTATGTAAATTTAAACATGCGGAAACGATAGAGTTGAAAAAAGTGTTTAAGTCACTGGGGTTCAATAGCCTGCTTTCAGATATGGTTGCAACGGCTAAAACCGAGGAAACAAACTATCAGCTTATTGATACCGTTGAAAAATTTTGCGCATTTCTTGATATATTAAAAAAACAGAAATTATTTGCTCTTGATTTAGAAACTACTCATACGAAACCCCTCGAGGCGCTCATTGTCGGTATTTCGTTTTCCTGGCAGCCGAAGGAGGCGTATTATATTCCTCTCATGGCGCCCGAAGGCGCAAACCATCTGGATGCGCATATCGTACTTCGTGAAATTCGTACGATTGTGGAAGATGAAAATATCAAGAAGGTTGGACAGAATATTAAATACGACCTTCTGGTATTGAGAAATAATGGTATTTTGTTACGAGGGATTGTTTTTGACTCCATGATTGCCTCCTATCTCCTGAATCCGGTGAAAAGGAATCATAATCTCGATGATATCGCATTTGAATACCTGTCGTATAAAACGATTAACATAACAGAGTTAATTGGGTCAGGAAAAGAGCAGATTACCATGGATCGGGTGGCTGTGGATAAAGTCTGTCAATATGCGTGTCTGGATGCAGATATTGCATTCCGGTTGGCTGTTGCTTTAGAACCAAAACTCAGGGAAGAAGGGCTCGCGGACCTATTCCGGCAGATAGAAATTCCTTTGATTTACGTCCTTGCAGAAATGGAGTGGAACGGGGTATGTCTTGATACCCGATTTTTACGGGAGATGTCTGGTGTCTTAACAACCCAACTAGAGAAACTCGAGAAGGAAATTTATGATGCTGCCGGCGGTGAGTTCAATGTTAGTTCGCCTAAGCAATTGGGTGAGATTCTCTTTAAGAAACTTGCATTGCCACAATTGCGGAGGATCAAGACAGGTTTTTCAACAGATGCAAATGTGCTTGCGGCCCTCGCATGGCAACATACACTGCCAAAGCTTGTGCTGGAATACCGGCAGCTTACAAAATTGAAAAATACCTATGTCGATGCCCTGCCAGGTATGGTACACCCGGATACAGGGCGGGTGCATACTTCTTTTAATCAGACAGTGACTGCTACAGGACGGCTCAGCAGCAGTGACCCGAATTTACAGAATATTCCGATACGAACCGAAATTGGCAGGCAGATACGACGCGCCTTTATTCCATCCTCTGATTCTGCGGTGATTTTGTCTGCCGACTATTCACAGATAGAATTACGAATACTTGCGCATTTTTCCGGAGATACAGCCCTGGTAACAGCATTTCAACAGGATAAAGATATTCATTCAGCCGTGGCATCTGAAATTTATCGCGTTCCGATGGAACAGGTCACGTATGAAATGAGGAGAAATGCGAAGGCGGTAAATTTCGGCATTATTTACGGGCTGAGCGAATTTGGACTTTCCAGGGATACAGGACTTATCCTGGAAGATGCCCGTGAATTCATTAATGCTTACTTTGGTTTGTATCAGGGCGTAAAAAGGTTTAGAGATAAGGTTATTGAAGATGCGGGGACGCATGGATACGTGCAAACGCTTTTCGCCAGGAAGCGGTATGTTTCCGGACTCCGTTCGGAGAATAAAAAAAACAGAAACCTTGCAGAGCGGATTGCTGTTAATACAATCATCCAGGGTTCTGCGGCTGATTTAATAAAAGTTGCTATGAATGATATCCATGCAGAATTGCAGAGTGGCTGCTATGAGGCAAAGTTGCTGCTCCAGATACACGATGAACTCCTTTTTGAGGTGAAGGAAAACGCCCTGGCCTTAACGCAATCCATGATACAGGAAAAAATGAGCAACGCAGTAACGTTAAACGTACCGGTCAAGGTCAATATGAAGATCGGAAAGAACTGGATGGATGCAGAGTGAATTTTAAACCAAAAATTATAGGCATTACCGGAGGCATATCAAGCGGGAAGAGTACTGTCGGGCGTATGCTTGCCTCGCTGGGGGCAGAGTATATCGATGCGGATGAGATGTGCCACAAGTTGTTTTTGAAACCTGAATTAAAAGACAAAATTACAACGCGGTTTGGGAATTCAGTTCTTGACGCTTTCGGCAAGATCGACCGTATTCGGGTTGCGGAAATTGTATTTCAGGATAAGACATGTCTGGATGACCTGTGTAATATCCTCCATCCTGTTGTTATTGCTCAAATAAAAGCAAAAATTGATGAAATTGAACAACGAGGACGGAAAAGGGCGATTATTATTGATGCGGCGTTGCTCGAGGAATCTGAGTTGTCCATGATATGCGATTTTGTTGTTTTTGTAAATACGAGTAAAGAACATAGAAGAGAACGGTGTCAGGTAAGCCGGTGCTGGGCAGATGGGGAATTAGAAAAACGGGAGCGCTTTCAAATGGTTCTCGATGACAAGAAGAAAAAGGCCGATTATGTCATTGATAATAATTTTACCAGTGATAATACCTTTCGGCAGGTAAAAGAATTTTGGAAACTTTATATTGAGGAGTATAAATCTTAAGGATTTAAGGAGGATTATATGGCAGTATCAAATGGTAAAAAAGAAGCGATGGTAAAAGAACCGGTAATTATGGATCAGGAAACAAATGAGAAATACGAAGAAATTAAACGCGGTGAAATGCACATTACCGAGTTGCAGAAGATGACTATTAAGGAATTGCAGGATACTGCAAAAAAGGAAGGAATAAAGGAATATACAGGACTCAAGAAACAAGACCTGATTTTTAAAATCCTTAAAGAGCGAGTGAACCAGAACGGTCTTATGTATGGGGAAGGCGTTGCAGAAGTGCTTCCTGAAGGTTTTGGATTTCTCCGGTCTCCGGATTACAACTATCTCCCATGTCCCGATGACATCTACATCTCTCCCTCTCAAATCCGCAGATTTAATATAAGAACAGGGGCAGTTGTTTCCGGCCAGATCAGGCCGCCAAAGGATAATGAGCGGTATTTTGCCTTATTAAGGGTGGAGGCTATCAATTTTGAGAATCCCGAGATTATGGGAGAAAAGATTATCTTCGACGATCTGACTCCTTTACATCCTTCCGAAAGGCTCTTCCTGGAAAAAGACGCAACAGAGCTTGAAACAAGGATCATGGATTTAGTAACACCCATAGGAAAGGGGCAAAGAGGACTCATTGTTGCCCCGCCGCGTACGGGAAAAACGGTATTACTCCAGAAGATTGCAAACAGCATTACGAAGAACCATCCGGAGGTGTATTTGATTATTCTCTTGATTGATGAAAGGCCGGAAGAAGTAACTGATATGGACCGTTCGGTTGATGCTGAGGTCATCGGTTCAACTTTTGATGAGCCTGCAAGCCGTCATATCCAGGTTGCAGAAATGGTAATTGAGAAGGCAAAGAGGATGGTTGAGTACGGTAGGGATGTTGTTGTGCTCCTTGATTCCATCACCAGGCTTGCGCGTGCGTACAATACGGAGGTTCCCCACAGTGGTAAAATCCTTTCCGGTGGTGTGGATGCCAGTGCACTGCAAAAACCAAAGAGGTTTTTTGGCGCAGCGAGGAATATTGAAGAGGGCGGGAGTCTTACAATTATTGCCACGGCATTGGTTGATACGGGAAGCAGGATGGATGAGGTGATTTTTGAAGAATTTAAAGGTACCGGCAATATGGAACTGCATCTTGACAGGAAACTGGCGGATCGCCGGTTATTTCCTGCCATTGACATTACCCGTTCCGGCACCCGAAAGGAAGAGTTGGTCGTGAATCATGAGGAATTGAAACGGATGTGGGTTCTGAGGAAGGTGCTGAACGAAATGAATCCTACAGAAGCTATGGAATTACTCAAAAACAGACTGGCTAAAACAAAGACGAATGCTGAATTTCTCATGACGATGAATATTACCTAAAAACTGTTCACGAGAATTCAACGATAATACTGCCTTGGATTAGTAATTAAGGCAAGCGAGACAGGTAGTAAAGCGTTTTCCTGTATAGGAGTGTACAGGGAAGTTTGCCTTAGTTAAGGCTGAAAGATGCGCCATGTTTACAGACAAAACCTCGAAAAGGTTTATCTCTGCCTGTGTGAATAGCGATACCGTGATTTGGGGAATATTTTTATAAGGATAATACCGAGGATAAAGCCGCCAATATGTGCCCACCATGCCACGCCGCCGCTCTGAGCGGAGGAAATGGATGCAGTGCCGACAAAGAATTGAATAATAAACCAAAATCCCAGCACAACAATGGCAGGTAGTTCGATCATTTGCCAGATGATGAATAAAGGAATAATAACCAGTACACGTGCCCTTGGGAATGTGACCATATAAGCGCCGAGTACGCCTGCGATTGCACCGCTTGCACCTACACAGGGGACTTCGGATTGTTTATTGATATAAACATGTACGGCAGCAGACCCAATTCCGCAGATAAGATAGAAAAGGATGAATTTGATGCGTCCAAGAGCGTCTTCGACATTGTCCCCAAAAATCCATAAGTACCACATGTTTCCTACAAGGTGAATAAACCCCGCGTGGAAGAACATGTAGGTAAGAAAAGGGAAATAAGTATTTACTACGGTAGTATCCGGGATATCGGCAGAATAAAATATTTTAAGGGGGACAACACCACATTGAAAGAGGACGTCATCTAACCGATGACCTAAAGAAAGCTCAAAAATAAAGACGAGGACGTTTAAGGCGATGATACCGACAGTAATAATGGGGAATACACCCGATGGATTTCGGTCGCGAATGGGAATCATTGGGTATTAGCATATAATAAGAAATACGGATACATCAGGTTTACCTCAGCAGTGGATTAATTCTTCTCTTACACCACTTTATGTAAAGCCAAAACCACGAATTACCAACGGGCTGTTTTGGCAAGTAACTTATAATAGGGAAAATTTCTCCCGGGGCATTCTGTATCTCTAAAGTGCCTGTGCATAATGACATTTTCTGCGGGGATGTGGCATCGCTCCTGCAGATATGATACCAGGGCAGTGAGTGAAGCCATTTGAGAAGACGTCGGATTGGAATTATTGAAGTTTCCAACCAGGCATATACCGATACCGAAATGGTTATACTCCTGAACACCAGCGTGAGCGCCGTCCAGCTGGTTTTTCCATCTATTGCCAATTTCAATCTCCCCATCGTGGGAACCATTACCATTCCCGATTACAAAATGATAGCCCAGACCATTTTCCCAGCCCCTTTTTTCTCTGTGAAATTTATCAAATTCAGCAGCACAGCCAGATGCCGTTGCACTGTGATGAATCACGATGTATTTCCATTCACGGACAAAATAACGGTCCAGCTGGCTGTTGATGTATGGGTGTGGTTCAATTTTTTTTGGTTGTGGTTTCATGACTGTGACAGGTTTAAATTCTGGCGGTGTGGCGCAACCGCACACGTATAATAATATGGCGAGAAAAGACAGGCAAATATAAATTTTTGAACGCGTAAACATCAAAACTCTCCTGATACGAAGTCCGGACTGGAACGGATGTGCAACTGCTGGCAAGCCCTGGCCGACCTTCTGGAAGTATACCACAAGAGGTTCATTTGTCAAAAATAAATTTATTTAAAAAAAAACAGAAAAGGCCGGAGATCGTTTTGTGCATAAACGCTTTCCTTGAAAAGAAATAGAAAGTATAGTATTATGATTAGGATTTTATTAATTTTAAAGAGAATCTTTAAAGCAAACAAGGCTCAATACTATGTATAAAATATATCAGGTAACATTTACCATCTATTCGTGGTTATTGTTCGTTTTTGTTTGGATGCTTTCTACCCTAACGGCCTTAATCTTGTGCGTGGATACCAGAGAAAAAGAACGTGTATTTAATGCAGTAGAAAGATTTTTTAGTCGTATTGCATTTAAACTCCTGGGTATGCAGGTAGAGATTCATGGTCTGGAAAACATCCCCAGAAATGAGCCAGTCGTCTTTATCTCAAACCATCAAAGTATGATGGATATAAAGTTATCTCTGGCCTTTATACCGGTAAACTTTAGCTTTATCTCAAAGGATACGATTTTTCGTGTCCCTATCCTTGGGGCATATATGACTGCATCAGGGCATATTCCCATTGAAAGGACCGACGATAGAAAGTCGTATGCAACTCTTTTAACAGCTGTCGAGAAACTCACAGAAAGAAAGTCGCTTCTTGTATTTCCCGAGGGAACAAGGAGCGAAGATGGTCAGCTTGGACCTTTCAAAAGGGGTATTTCATTGATTATCTTAAAATCAGGAAGAAGGGTTGTTCCAATGGCCATTTATGGAAGCAATCAATTTATGCCAAAGCGAGGATGGCTCTCTTATCCCGGCAAGAGATACGTGAGAATATCTTTTGGTAAACCACTGTCATTTGAAGAGTCAAAGACGGACAGGGAATATACCATCTACGTCACGAATAAGTTACGGGAAGAGGTGTTGGGATTGTTAAGGACTTCAGATACGCAGAAGAGCCTGCCTTTTTAACTTTTATAATTGACTTTATCTTTGATAGCATATAAATTATGTGATTGTAGAGAAATTTCAATACAAATCGTAGGGCGAGTGGTTTATCCCTATAACCGTTTACACAGATGAAACCGTTTAAACAGTTTAAACAGTTTAAACGGTTTAAACAGATTGAACGGTTTATTCTGAAGCTTTTGTAGAAGAGATGTAAGGTCTTGCATTTCTATTTCGGATAGATGCTTTTTACTGTGGCTTTCCTTTTACATTTACCACAAACACAAGGCTTTCCTGGGGGATGGAAAAAATGGTACTATTGAAATACCCGGCACAAAAAACCCTGATAGGTATGTGCCTCATCCTGTGCTTCCTCGGTTGTTCTTCAGCAGGTAAAAAAAATACCAAAGATAAATCAGGTATCGACCAATATCAATTAGCGATGGAATACAACAATCTCGGCGCAAAATACATGAGTAAAGATATGACCGATGAGGCAATTCTGCAATTCAAAAAGGCAATTCTTATCAATGCTGATTTTGCGGAAGCGCACAATAATCTGGGCGTGGCTTATTGCAGGCAAAAGTTGTTCGCTGAAGCTATACCGGAATTTAAAGAAGCGGTTAAGCTCAATCCGGATTATTCCAAGGCACACGATAACCTTGGGTTTGCTTACAGAAACAAGGGCATGTATGATGAGGCCATTACAGAACATAATCTGGCGTTGAAAATAAACCCCGGCGACATGGAGGCCAGAAAGAATTTAGACCTGGCAATGAACGAGAAAAAGATATACGAAAAGACCAGGGCGTACCAAATGGCAAATAAGCAAATATCGCCAGGAAGCATTACCGGATATAACCAGTATGTAAGGGGATTCTTTGATGATGCAATTGCATCATTTCGAAAGGTTATCGACGAAAACCCCGATGACCTCATGGCTGCGTATTATCTTGGCGGTACCTATGCCGTGAAGGGTATGTTAGATGAAGCAATACAGGTGTATAAAGAGATTCTCAAAAAAGATCCTGCAAATATCATGGCGAGACTCAGCCTTGGCGAATCATATTATGGGAAGGGGCTTTTTGACGATGCAATCCTGGAATACGAAAACATACTGAAAACAAATCCGGGTATAACCCGTGCTCTTTATAAACTTGGTGATGCATATGCCGAAAAAGGTTTGGTGGACAAGGCGATTGTTATGTATAACAAGGCAATTGCCACTTGTCCTAATTTCCCCGAGGCGTACGACAAATTGGGCGCTGTTTATGTGCGGGAAGGTTTGTATGACGATGCGATTGCTATTGGTAAAAAATCGCTCGAATTAAACCCTTCCTCTGCAAAAGCACACCTTCAGCTGGGATTGGCGTATGCGGGTAAAAATATGATAGAGGATTCCATTCAGGAATTTAGAAAGAATGTTGATTTAAATCCCGATGATACAGAGGCTCGTTATAATCTTGCGTATGCATACGAGGGGAAGGGCATGATTGATGAAGCCGTGACGGAATATCGAAAGGCCATTCACGCCCATTTAATGAAAAAAGATGAATTGAACACAGAAACGGCAAATAAAGACAATGAACAGGAAAAAGTAATGGTAACATTTGATAAACATGATGGTGAAAGATAAGAAGGTATGAAACAAAAACTGAAAACAATAATAATAGTCATAATGTCGGTCATTATTTCTCTGATTGCGATCTATTCTTTTTTTAGTGTTTCCCGTGCAATTGAACAGGTACATGGATCAGATTTGATGTGGAAATGTTTTGCGATATGGATCAGAAGCATCGTCTTAACACAAGCTGTGTTGGTTGTGGGCGGGTTATTTTTATTCATGATGAGAAAGCCCAAGGGTATCGTATAATCAATGACCCGCTTTCTTGTATTTTTAATTGCTGCATATATTGTTTACTACTTAATAAAAAATAATTTAAGGCAGGCGAAGAAAAACAAAACATATCAAGACCGAAAGAAATACGAAAAGAAGAAAAAAGAAGAGGACAATGCGGATTCGCCAGTTGTACACGTAAAAGAAATAGCATATGTCTATTATTCCGCAACGAAAGACGGCGATAGTTGTGATGTATGTAGGGCAATAGATGGGCGACATCTGCTTCCGCACCACAAAATGCTCTCCGAGTTAAGGCCGCCACACAAACACTGTAAAAGCAAGAAGGGGTGTCGTTGTTCTTTGGTCTATGTAACACGGGATGAAGAAGACAGCAGAAACATTGAATCCATTTTACAAAGATACGGTGGCATGTGTGACAGGCAGTCTATTGAAAGAGAAATGAACAGGTAATTTCTGATAACACAT
>JAXMAC010000096.1:10547-13118 GCA_046350595.1 Candidatus Brocadiaceae bacterium
TGAAGCGATTGTTATTTTTACTACCGCAAGATCTATAGACGAAGCCCGGAAGATTGGACAAGTCTTAGTGGAAGAAGGGCTTGTTGCCTGCTGTAATATTATCCAACCTATAGAATCTATTTTTAAGTGGCAGGAGAAATTGTGTGTCGAACATGAGGTACTTATGTTAACAAAGACATGTGAAGATAAATTCAATACTGTGGAAAAACGCATCAAACAACTCCATAGCTATGAAGTGCCTGAAATCATCGCCGTTCCAATTACCGGGGCATCAAAACCTTACCTGGATTGGGTAATAAAAGAGACCTCTGGAAAATAACAATCATTATTTAGGTTTCCCTACCATTAAATATGATCAACACGATCTAAAAATTTTAGACGAATTTCATGTAAAATCTTCTCGCCACCACTTTCCAACATTCTCTGCGCAAGTTCTTCTCCTATTTTAACTGCTTGTTTGATTGGGCCGCTGTGTTTGTCCCGTATAGCGTGGCTGCCATCGAGCGTAGATATGACTGCCTCAATAGATACAGTGTTTTCCTGAACCTCTGCATACGCCCCAATGGGTACCTGGCATCCACCTTGAAGTTTAGCCAGGAGCGCCCGTTCACAATCCACTGCTGTTTTTGTCTGTCGATCGTCAATACGTGAAACAATTTTTTTGATCCGCTCGTCATTTTTACGGATTTCAATGCAGAGAGAGCCCTGCCCAACTGCCGGAAGCATGATATTAAACGGGATGATCTGGCTGATTGTCCCTGTATAACCCATCCTGATCAGTCCGGCGTGGGCCACAATAATTGCCTCCATATCATCTGAATCGAGTTTTTTGAGCCGGGTATCAAGATTGCCTCGCAGGTCTAATATCTTAAAATCCGGCCTGAATGCAAGCAATTGTGCCTTTCTGCGAAGACTGCTCGTGCCGATACGCGCATCGTCTGCCAATTTCTCAAGTGCGGCGTTATTATTGCTGATGAGGACATCGTGCGGGTCTTCACGTTTGGGCGTTGCGCCAATCATCAATCCCTCATGTAATTCCGTTGGGACGTCCTTGGCGCTGTGAACAGCTATATCGATTTTTTCATTAATTAAAGCAACCTCGAGTTCCTTGGTAAATAAGCCTGTTCCCCCTAAACGTGACAGGGGAACATCGGTTATTTTATCGCCCTTTGTCGAAATCTTTTCGATGAGGAATTCAAACTCGGGATTAAGTCTTTTGAGTTCTGATATAACCCAATTTGTCTGAGTTAATGCAAGCTTACTGCCTCTGGAGCCAACGATGACTCTTTTTTCCCTGACCAATGCTTATTTTCTCCATTCTTTGATAAAATATAAAAAATATCTGCTCTTGTATTTATTTATCGAGGATATATTTTGAAAATTTATAATATCATAATATAATATGGGTGTCAAACGAATCATGCCCTTTTTGGGTATTCTGGTCGATTCCTTTTTTCCTGTTCACCATATCCAAAGTATCTATTGTAGGTAAATATTTTATTGATTCTTTGTACTCGTTAAAGCAAGCGGATGGAGGTGCGTACTATCATGAAAGCCGCTGTAATGAAACGATTTCGCGAACCCCTTGAAGTACAAATATTGTCCGATCCTACCCCAGGGCCTAAAGACGCTGTCATCAGAGTAGAAGGATGTGGCATCTGCCGCAGTGATTGGCATCTATGGCAAGGTGATTGGCGATGGGTTGGTATAGATGTGCACTTGCCGCTGGTAATGGGGCATGAGTTTGGCGGTGTGGTTGAATCCGTTGGTTCTGAAGTTTATAATTTTAAACCTGGCGACCGGGTTACCGTACCTTTCCATATGTCTTGTGGACATTGTAAATACTGTTATAGGGGAAATTCTAACCTCTGTTTGGTCCATGGCGTAGTTGGTGTAAACTTCAATGGTGGTTATGGTCGTTTGGTACGCGTGCCGGAGGCAACCATGAATCTGGTGCGATTGCCGAATGAGGTGGATTTTCTAAGCGCTGCAGCCATAGGGTGTCGTTATATGACTGCATATCATGGCGTGGTTGATCAGGCAAAAATTTGCCCGGGCGAGTGGGTGGTAGTATTTGGTATCGGTGGTGTTGGTCTTTCAGCAGTACAAATTGCATCTGCCCTTGGGGCGCAGGTAATTGCAGTGAGTAACAATAATAAAAAATTGGATATGGCCAAAAAAGAGGGGGCATCAGTAATAATCAACGCCGCAGAAAAAAATCTTGTTGAATCGGTGAAAGAGGCTACCAATGGTGGCGCCGACATAACCATCGATGCGCTTGGTTCTGAACAGACAGCCTTGCCTGCGCTCCTTTCTTTACGGAAAGGAGGCCGGCATATCCAGGTTGGACTGACGGGTCAGCAGGAGAGGGGTATGATTTCCCTGCCGGTAGATGCTATGGTTCTTGGGGAGATAACGTTTAAAGGCAGCTTTGGCTGTCCGGTTACGAGTTATCCTGGCTTGTTGGCATTGGTAGCCAGTGGAAAGTTACAGCCAAAACGTTTAGTTACCAATACTATTTCCGTAGAAAAGGCAGGCGAAGTCTTATCGCTCATGACGAATTATGCCACC
>JAXMAC010000097.1:0-12716 GCA_046350595.1 Candidatus Brocadiaceae bacterium
TGCCCTTTTATTCACACTCGGCAAAGTCTTTTCTTCCATAAAAGAAAGGCACATGAGACACACGAGCGATACGAAGATAAATCCTAAATAATAATTGTTGGTGTAATCTCTGATTGTACCCAGAATTATGGGAAGGAAGAAACCGCCAAGGCCGCCAGCCGCTCCTACCAGACCACCAACGGTTCCTGTGTCCTTTGGAAAATACTCTGCTACGAGTTTGTATACAACACCGTTGCCTGTTCCCAAACAAATACCCATGACATAGAACACCACCAACGAAGTGACTAAAGACACATTTAAATTCAGGTATACCGTTAGAGAGAGCACAACTATGGTAAGGAACACCATGATCTTTCTTCCATTAAATCTATCGCCCAAATAACCTCCAAGAATGCGGGTAAAAGCTGAAAGAAATACAAAAATTGACGTGAAACTACCCGCCTTTATAGGGCTAATATGATAAAATTCGTTCAGATAAGATGGCAACCATATAGAAAAACAGACAAATAATCCAAAAAACATGAAGTAAATTAAACAAAAAATCCAGGCCAGCCCGGATGTCTTATATACTTTTAACTTCTCGCTTAAAGTCGGAACCTTTGTGTTGGCAGACCTCGGCGCATTAGAGGTAAAAAACCAGTAAACAAACGCCATCAAAAGCAAAGGAATTGAATAAATAATAAATACTTTATTCCATCCCATAGACTCCGCAATAAAAGGAACTCCAAATGCAGCAAGGGCAGTGCCGGCGTTTCCTACGCCATAGATCCCCAAAGCCAACCCTTGTCTTTTTTTGGGATACCATTCAGAAACATGCGGGATTCCAACGGCAAACGATGAGCCTATCAAACCGAAGAGTAAGCCGCATCCCAATAAAAAGCCATAACTATGCGCAAAGCTCGTCATAAATACGGAGAGAAAACCAAACAGGAGCATGATAGTAAAAACTAATCTGCCGCCATATTTATCCGTCACAATGCCCATGGGTATTTTGGCAACGGAGCCAAGTAATACCGGCGCCGCAATTAATAATCCCACTGCCGTGGAAGACAGGTTAAATTCCGTTCTTAAATACATAGCCAAAGGCGCAAACAACGACCAGCTTGCGAAGCATAACGCAAATGCAAGGGTCGCAAGTATCAGCACCTTCGTATTTCCCTTTGGTGTTTGTACATTTTCGCTCATAAAGCCTCCAACAGATTTAAAATGTTTTCGTAAAACCCTGAAATTCAAAAGCCAAAATAATGTTATAAAGCAAACGTTTGATGAACGGGTTCAAATTCATTCTTCACCTTTAAAGCGCATTTATACAATCCTTCTGTAATCAAAATGCTATTTTGTTTTATAAAAAATAACGTGCCACTCCTTGTTTTCATCAGGGTATAAAACCCACTTACCTGTCCATCCCTGAAGAGCATAGATAACGTCTTTTCGTGATCAAATGGATGCGCATACAACTCATTAATCTTCTTCCCGATCATATCATCAGGCGAATTATATCCGAAGAGCCTGGCGCCCGCCGTATTGATGTGAATTACAACCCCATCATAAGAAGGTTCATACTCACACCAGCCTTTTACATCCTTTACGTCAACAAGAAGCGTCTTGGTTTCATCCTTTGTTGGCATCATAGTTTTGTTCATAAATACCTCCTTCATAATCCTCCGTGTTTAAGGTTTTAATTCCCATGTTACTATGGTTTTTTCCACAGACTGCTTTATGCCATCTTTCACGACCCCTTTTTCTTCATTTCCACTGCGAATAGTGTTCTCAGATTTGAAAATACGAAACTCCTCTTTAAATTTGGAAATATTGCTCTTTATAAAATCTTCATCTCTCTTTGTCACAATCGAACCAATGACATTTAAGGGATTGTGGACTTTATATCTTTGTTCCCGAAGATAGCCGCGCTCTTTACTTAATTCATAACCATCCGTAATAGCCAGGACAAACCCAACTACCATAACGGTAGTCATGCCAAGCAAAGCCTTCTTTGGCAATGACAAACCTTTGATTATATATCCGGTGTTTAATTTCCTATACATCAGAAGAGCCATAACAAACGCCGGAATGACGATCACCAGCATAAGAGACTTTACCATAGAATTAATGTTATTCACGGCCCCAAGCGCCTCATCCGCGTCTATTTCGACAATCAGCCCCATATTCAAATCTTTCAGCCAGCTCCACGCCCCTACAACTTTCAATCCACTGTAATCCCTGTACCCTTCCAGGTCATAACCGCTTGTTTTTGCTACAATACACCTTGTCACCCCCTTTGTTAAAAGGTTCGTATCAGGGTCCGCAACCTTATGGCATGTTTTGCATGTGTCCCCTCCATTTTTTATATGCTCTGTAAACCTCGGTTTTGTTATCATAACCCCGTCTTTATTTACGAGATAAGTCTCACCGGTTTTTCCGAGGGCAACACTCCTCATTGCCTTCGTAAGTACCGACGTATCCGTCCATAACACCACAGCGCCTATTACATCATGATTGTTTCCCCTGATAGGATAAGACATAAACAGGGAAGGCAAATCATTTTCATTCTCATTATTCGCATCGTTTAATGAGAAATGGGCTATATCTGAAATATACGTTTTACCATCACGGAGGGTCTCCAGAAAATTGATGGAAAACCTTTCTTTCGTAATATTCATGCCTAAAAGAGACTTTTCATTTTCCGTCGCGGCCTGGACAACGCCAGCACCATCACAAATGAATATTCCCTTGTATCCATAATCTGCCTTCGTACATTCAAGCTGCGTCTTCAACCGAAGATATCCATGTTCATTTTTCACATGCACAAGACTCACGAAATCCTCATCGCTCTGTATGATTAATTCACTTTGTATGGTGTCAGAAATAGCCCTCGCATGAGACTTCCTTTCATCCCACAACAAAGTGAGGATGTCTTTCTGCTTATTTACGATACCTTCCAGGTTCCTTTGGACTCCCTGCTTCAATTCAGCGCTTGCCCTTGGAAACGCAAGCATTCTGAACAAAACAAGAGGGAATAACCCAAAAAATATAAATCCGATAATAACAATGACGATACGTTCTTTAAGCATTCTTAACATATAACCCCCTTTTACTTTCTTCGGCGTCATTTATTGTGATAGAGATAAATTTATATTAAGTATACAATCGTTTATGTGCTTGTCAAGTATTAGTATACAATCGTTCACATACAACCAATGATAAACTGAAGACGCAACGACACTTCCGGCGATTATAAATTTTCTCTATCCGCAGCGATAACAAAAGACAGGGAGAAGACAGGGAGAAGCGACATATAGTCGTAGAATCATTGGGACTCGAATTTGAGGCACAAGATAAAGCATCAGTCGAAGATGTAGTGTTTATTTATGAGAGAAAGATTGCTTCGCTTCGCTCGCAATGACAGAATAAAGCCGCAATGACGGGTTCCTGTCCGCAATGACAGCTTGCAGTGTACTATCAAAGCGCATAGTGCGTGTCATGGTGAAGGCTATAACATGGGGTGCATTCCCGATTTTTTGTAAATCAGATTAACAGGGCAGGGTGGGCATAGCCCAAAAAAATCGCTCGTTCATCTACGCTGCTTATTTTTGGTTGACTATACATACCAATACACATGGCCGTAGTGGCCAGGCGCGCCGTGCCCCACCGATGTTATACAATGTATTAAATATTCAGTGCTACTACCCGTTCGTTTCTTTTTGCACAAAAATTGGGAATGCTCCCATAGCATGTCACCAAACCCCCCAGCGTCATTGCGAGGGTCTTTTCCGAAGCAATCTCCTCTCATGTACTAAAATTCTTTTCGTGCAGGAATTGTTTTACTTAATCCAGCTTTCATATGGCGATTTGGTTGCGGCGTAGCTATGCCAGGGATAATCATTTCCCTCTGCTTTTCGAAACACCCCTTGCCAATCTCAGTGAATTCATGAAATGGTTTAACATTACCTACACATCTCATTACAAGAGAAGACATAAACGGACTGGCCATTTGTATCAGGGAAGATACAAGAGTATTCTTGTGGAAAAGAAAAGGAACGAGGTATAATAAGGCAAATAGCTATCGTATTGGCGGACTCAGTGGAACTGTGATAGGAGAAATAATGGGGCAGACTATAGTTTGAGACGTGAAACTACCAAATGAAACATTCCCGCAAATGGTGGATTCTCCCTCGCTTAATTCACCCTTCCAACTTGTCATTCTATCCAGCTGTCTATTCCTCTATCCAATATTATCGTCCTGTAATTTTCCACCTCCGATTGGTCAACAGACAGATTCCTTGCCATGAGATACTTGCGGCCCAGGGCATCGTATTTAAACTCGCCAAACGGGTGATACGGGAGCAAACGTATTTTCAATATATTTAATTTTCTGCAATGTTCTGCTATCCTGGCAATCATCTCCTCCGACGTATTGATTCCCGGTATTACCGGAATTGTAACGATTATCCTGGACGGGTCAATCCCAGCCAAACGCGCGAGATTCTTCAAAATCGTCTCATTCCCACAACCGGTAACAAGCCGGTGAACCTTCGTATCCAGGCACTTTATATCGAAATAAATGAAATCAAACTTAACGATACATGCCTTTACCTTATCCCAGTCAAATAAACCACAGGTTTCTACCCCGACGGACAAACCGGTCTTTTCGCATATACCAAGAAATTCTTCGACAAACTCCGGTTGTGCAAAGGGTTCGCCGCCAGACAGGGTAACACCACCTTGTGAATTGCGATAGAAGAGCGCATAAGCGCTGACCTTTTCATAGAGTGATTCCGATGTCCAGTATTTGCCAACGATCTTAATGGCCTTTTCAGGACATACCCTCTCACATGCCCTTTCCAAACAGGATTTACAAATTTCCCGCTTGAATACAGGGTAACCACCCGGATTAGAAAAGACACCCTCACGAGAACATACTGAAATGCATTTGTGATGCCGCTTGCACAGTATCCTGCTGTGCATCAATTCTGGATGCGGTGACTGTCCTTCAGGATTGGCGCACCACCTGCACCTCAGCGTACACCCTTTCAAAAATACAGTCGTCCGAATACCCATTCCGTCCTGGACGGAATACTCCTGGATGTGAAAAATCAACCCCAATACCTTACCACGACTTTTCTGCATTTGTATCCACTCACTATAGTATTGGCACGAAAATGCATATTTTCATGCCCTTTTGTGAGCCTTCGGCTCATGATTGTTTACTCTGTAAAAACATCTTTTTTTGTAAGTATTTCACAATCCCATGTACTTCTTATCAGGAGGTGTAGTTTGTTTATGAGGGAAAGATTGTTTCGCTCCGCTCGCAATGACCCCGGACGACTCAAGTCGTCACTACAAACGTTCCCAATGACAACGTGCTGTATGCCATCAAAGTGCATAGTAAGTGTCATTGCGAGGGTCTTTTCCGAAGCAATCTCCCCGTTTTCATAAAGAAGACTTGGTTGCGGCATAGCTGCGCTAGGGAATTATCCGAAATTCCTTGCATTAGAAACCATGCTCCGTTCTTGCAATGATCTGGTCTTGAACGGACTTGCTGAGTTCCACAAAAAATGCGCTGAATCCGGCTACACGGACGATCATGTCCCGATAATTCTGCGGGTGCTTTTGGGCATCTCTCAGCATCTCACTATCCACCACGTTGAACTGGAGTTGGAATCCGGGATGGTCGAAGTACGTCTTAATCAGCGCAAGGAGCTTCTTTGATCCCTGGATGCCCTTCAATGCAGAAGGGTGAAACTTCATATTGTGCAGTCCGCCACGGATCCTGGTGTGGTCAATTTTGCTGGCGGAGAGCAGGACGGAGATGGGACCATTGGTATCAGTCCCCGGAAATGGTGAAGTTACTCCATCGCAAAGCGGCTCTCCAGCATACCTTCCATCCGGCGTTGCCCCGCATACCTTACCAAAAGGGGTATGCGTGCTGATTGCCAGCATGGATGGGTCATATGGCTTCCCGAGATAATTCATTCCTTCACCCGCATAGTCACAGTAAGTAACAAAGAGGTATTCGTATATCTTGTCTACAAAATCATCGTTATTTCCCCACTTGGGGACGTCTAATACCCTCCTGCGTAATTCTTCATACCCTTGCCAATTCGTGTCACAGGCGGCACGCAACCCTTCCAGGGTACAAGCCTTTTCGTCATCAACGAGCCTTTTTACAACGGCAAGGGCGTTGACCACGTTGACCATCCCGCTGCTGAGGGTTGTTGGAGTACCGTTACAGACAGCGCCCCCATCATCCAGTGAAAGTCCCCTCTCCACACAATCCCTAACCAGCACCGAGGAATAAATCAAGTCACACGTCTGACGATGGGCGGCCATCACATAGTTCCAATAACGCTGCCAGTTGTAGATGGCGTTCCTCAGATGGAATTTATATGCATCAAGCAATTCCGGATAATTTGTTGGTATCCGCGTCTGGTCGAACTGAATTCCGGTGCGCGGGTCAATACCGCCGTTTATGGCCAACTCAAACACCTTCATATGGTTGATAAACCCGGCCTGAACAATACCATAACTCATCCCTTCCAGCGTAGGCTCTGTACACCCCCCCATTGCTGCATATCTGCGGATAACGGAGAGCGGTAACCCACTCCTCTGGAGTTCGTGCTGGAGATATACCTTCAGGTTGAACCATGCGGGAAACCCGCACCCCGTTTTGACACATTCGACGGCCTTTAAGAGAAATTCTTCACTGAGCGTATCATCGTACCAGATGGAAAGGGTCGGCTGGGTCGTCTGGCAATTGATGGTTGCCTGCAGGGTCAGCATCGACAGATCGTTGTCTCCCCGCTGGCCGTTTTCGTCCGTCCCTCCCAGGATCATGTTCTGGTAAAGGTTTCCGGAACCAAGCCCCTCCCAGGAGAATGAGGCAACGTACTCAATCTCCGTCATCTTTACCCGGAGTGCCTCGATCAATTCAAGGACATCTTCATTGGTAATCTTGCCTGCATCGATATCTCTTTTATAATACGGATACATGTACCGATCAAATCGACCGGGACTGTAGCCAAGATGCGATCCCTCGATATGGCCTGCCAGGTAGATAAACCAGAATGCCTGCATGGCCTCCCGGAAATCACGGGGAGGACAGGCAGGCACACGTTCGCATCGTTCGGCAATCCTGAGAAGTTCCTCTTTTCTCGCTTGATCGTTCACAACTTCTGCCATCTCTCTGGCCTTTCCGGCATAATTATGCGCCCATCGGATCGCGGCGGTAAGCGCCCGGATACCGGCCCGCCAGAAATATATCTTTTCTGCAGAATGGTAGTCTGTCACTACGGCCGCCCTTATCTTATTCCTCATCCTCTCGATGATCTTGTTGAAACCATCCGAAAGCGCCGTCTCGAAATCGAGGACATACCGGCCTTCAGGGGCGGGATCGTGGGGGGCGGTGTAGAGGACGGCCTTCCAACCGTTCTCTATGTAATCAGCCTTCTCGTATACCTCCTTCCACAGACGGTCGCCGACGTCCTGCATACACTTTCCATGCCAGTATTCAGCGCATTCTTTTAGCCACTGCTTGTCTTCTTTTGAGAGGAGGAACTTTTTGGCAAAGAACTCATACTCGCCATTCTCCGCCATCTGCCTTGTTTTTTCTATGCCACCGCCCGTCCCCAGGTCTGTTACCTTGTCCTGTGCCTCATGTTCTTCCCTCCGGAATTCCTTCAGGATATACTGGCATGCATAGTTACAATACGGAATGGCGCCGCGAATATACCTGGTTTTACTGCCAACAAACAGTTCCGCATCCCTGATAACCGGGGTAATATTTTCCAGTGCGTATGCATGACACTCGGCCCTTCGTTCCAGGACATGGAGTCCATCCGTCCTCTTATGCGCTTCTGTATAGAATTTGATATACTCCGCATCGATCATCAACGGCTCGGAGAGATAACGGGCCCGCATCGTTTTTATACAGGTGGTCGAGGGGGAACTGGTGATTTCCCGTGACACATATTTTTGAGTTTTAGAGGTGCTTTTCATTGTCATGTCCTCGCAATTAAATAGAACACAGATTCATAGCGCAGCTACGCCGCAACCAATTTTCTTGTGAAAGTGGGGAGATTGCTTCGGAAAAGACCCTCGCAATGACACTTACTATGTACTTTGATGGCACACAGCACGTTGTCATTGCGAGCGTTTGTAGTGACGACTTGAGTCGTCCGGGGTCATTGCGAGCGGAGCGAAGCAATCTTTCCCTCATAAACAAACTTCACCTCCTGATAAGAAGTACATGGGATTGTGAAATACTTACAAAAAAAGATGTTTTTACAGAGTAATATTATAGAGCGGCAAAGCCGCAACCCAAGCTCCCTTAACAAAGGGAGCAGGTGGCTGGTTAAATAACCTTGAAAAAAAGAAGCGGTAGGGTGGATTAAGCGAAGCGAAGCGAAGCGAATCCACCATGTCGCAAAATATTGAAGGTGGATCCGGCGTAAAAAACAACGCCTTAATCCACCCTACACATAACAGCCACAAGGAACAGGTTTTTGCAGATACACGAGGGTAACTATACTTCCAAAAACCACTGATCCTGACCTTCATTGTAAAGAAGGGTATAGGTAAGTTCCTCGTCTGTTTTTACTATGTATCTTCTCCAAAAACCTCGGCCAAGCATCTCTACACATGCCTGGTTCACGATTTCTTTAATTACGTATTTCTTCCCATGAAGGAAGAACGCACGCGGTCTTTCATCCGCCTTGTATCCTGAGTAGGTACTTACCTGAATTTCATGTAATTTCACGCGGAATATTCTATCATAAAATTCTGAATTGGGAATGATTGAAATGTGCACAATAACAGAAGGAGGCACAGATAAAAAAGAGTTTATCACATATAGTATGGGAGTACAAGCATCCTGTGGTATGGATACCGAAGAACCGGCGAACGTGGGCAAATCTTTACAGGTTGTCCGAGAATGTAAAATTGTGAAATATTGATATTGCTTTATGTGGAATAATGAAATTTATTGTTTCTATTACTCTGGGAAATATTATAATAAATGAAATGATTCGGATTACACGCTTTACAATTTTCCTGCAAGAGGCAGATAAACTGATGTACGATCAGAAACGAAAGAAGAAGGAAAAAATGAAACCTGTGGATTACCGGCGGATAGGCTAAAGGAAACATCTTTAAATGGAACGCTACATTTGTATTCACGGACATTTCTACCAACCACCGAGGGAAAATCCGTGGCTTGAGGCAATAGAGATACAGGACTCTGCCTTCCCTTACCATGATTGGAATGAACGGGTAAATGCTGAATGTTATGCCCCCAATTCTGCATCGCGAATACTGGATGGTGAAAGACACATCATGGACATTATCAGCAATTACACCCGGATAAGCTTCAACTTTGGACCTACCCTCCTTTCCTGGATGGAGGCTTGTTCTTCTGATATCTACCAGGCAATTCTTGATGCGGACAGGCAGAGTGTGGAAGGACGTTCAGGACACGGCAATGCAATAGCGCAGATTTATAATCATGTCATCATGCCGCTTGCCAATGCCCGCGATAAACGCACCCAGATAATTTGGGGCATAAAGGACTTTGAATACAGGTTTAAGCGTTTCCCTGAAGGTATGTGGCTCTCAGAAACGGCTGTTGACATCGAAACACTGGAAATTCTTGCAGAACAGGGCTTAAAATTTACTATCCTTGCCCAACATCAGGCGTCCGGGGTAAGGAAAATAGATTCCAAAGAGTGGGAGGATTTGAGTAACGGACACATTGATCCCACCATGGCATATCTTTGCAGGTTGCCATCAGGCCGCAAAATAAATATCTTCTTTTATGATAATCAAATATCCCATGCTGTGGCGTTTGAAAACATACTGAACCGTGGAGAAGATTTTGCCAATCGCCTGGCAAGCGGTTTCTCCGGCAAAAGACGGTGGCCGCAGATACTCACTATTGCGACCGATGGAGAATCTTATGGACATCATCATAAATTTGGCGACATGGCCCTTGCCTTTGTCCTGAATCACATTGAGCACAACAAATTGGCGAAGCTGACAAACCACGGAGAATATCTTGAAAAACACCCTCCAACGCATGAAGTTGAAATACGTGAAAATACATCATGGAGTTGTATGCATGGTATAGAAAGATGGAGAAGTGATTGTGGGTGTAAATCCGGAGGACTCCCGGAATGGCGACAAGAATGGAGAATATCCCTGCGCGAAGCAATGGATTGGCTCAGAGACCAATTAGTGCCCGCCTATGAAAACAAGGCAAATGAATACTTTAAGAATTCCTGGGATGTTCGGGATGCATATATTGAGGTAGTCCTTAATCGCACAAGGGAGAACATTGACGGATTTATTGCAAGGCATGCCACGAGAAATTTAAACAAAGATGAGCGGATAATGGTCCTCAAACTCCTGGAAATGCAAAGGCATGCCATGCTGATGTATACAAGCTGTGGGTGGTTTTTTTCTGAGATTTCAGGTATTGAAACCGTCCAGATTATGGAATATGCAGGCAGGGCTATGCAACTGTTTAAAGACCTCTTTAATCATGGTCTTGAGAGTGGTTTTCAGAAAATACTTGCGAAGGCGAAGAGTAATGTATCTGAGCATGGTAATGGTGCTCACATATACGAAAAATTCGTTAAACCAGCCACGATCGATCTCAAGAAGGTTGGTGTACACTTTGCTGTTAGTTCTATCTTTGAAACGTATGCCGATAGAACCGATATTTATTGCTATGGTGTGATGATAGAAGACTACCAGAAGATAGAGGCAGGAAGAATAAAATTAGCCTTAGGCCAGATTCTTGTCACCTCGGAGATTACCGGCGAGACCGAACGCATGATTTTTAGCGGGCTATACCTCGGCAATCATGATTTTAATGGCGGCGTACGCATTTTCCCAGAAAATGAAGAATACCAATCCATGAAAAGCGCGATGATCGAAGTTTTCGAAAAAGGCGCCTTTGCAGATATTGTGAGGATGATGGATACATATTTTGGCACGCACAATTATTCCCTGCGTGACCTTTTTAAAGATGAACAGCACAAAATTTTAAATCAGGTTATCAGTTCAACAATACAGGAGTTCGAAGATACCTACCGCCGTATGTATGCAAACAACCGTGTTTTGATGGGTTTTTTACAGAAGACGGGGATGTCTATTCCCAAGGCGTTTCATACGGTTGCTGATTTCATCCTGAATGATGATTTAAGAAAGGCATTTGATGATGGGGTAAACGCCGAAAAAATTCGTACGATAATGAAAGATATGAAGAAATGGCACATAACCGTAGAATCATTGGAACTCGAATTCAAAGCCCGGCTCAAAGCAGAGGAAACAATGGAGCGGCTCAGCAAGAATATATCAGATATTTCACTGCTCCTGAAATCCCAAAAAGTATTGGAGTTGTTGCAATCACTACCCATTGAAATAAATTACTGGCGTTTACAAAATATCTACTTCAAAATAGCAAAAACACGCTATAGGGAATTTCTGGAGAAGGGAAGAACGGGAGATAATAATGCTGCCAGATGGGTTGAAGCGTTTCAACATCTGGGGCAGAGGTTGTTTTTTAATGTATCGGTAGTACTGCCGGTGAATGAAAATCCAGCCAAATGAAGCCGGTTATCCTTTCATTGCAAAGAAAACGTTGCCATTGCGAATGGAAGGACAACATGACGGATAAACAGTCACCAAACTCCTGAAACCATGTTGATGCGGTATCTTTTTTATATCACCCTTGCAGGGTTATGCCGGATTGCTTCTTTTTCGCAGGGCGATGCGCTGGACTATCGTGTTTACGCCCCGTTGGGGCTGGGAAAAAGTCGCTTTGTCTCGTATAAAAAACACGGCGATTGTTCTTACCCGTGGTTAGGCGAACACAAGGTTCTCCCCCTGCAACAACATTGAAATTCCTAAACAAGACAAGAGAAGTAATCACACAGAGACACAAAGGCCCAAAGAAATAAAACTGAGGTTGAGAATATGGAAGCCCCAATCTCTCAGCACCCTAATCTCCCAACTTCCTTCTTTGTGGCTGGCTTTGTGTGATGAAATAGAAAGATTTTCTTTTGCCCTGAAAAGCTTTTCAATTCGTTAATATTATAAAGAAATGCAACCAATTTTTCCTTAAGAAAAGCATTTCATTTTTTATTTCCCCTTGTTATGTCATATCTGACATAACGAATAGAATATCTTTTAAATAGTTTTCATATATATGTTTATTTATACACTTATTTATGAGGAGGTATTAAGAATGGAAGGTTTGCATAATTTTACTGTTCGTTTTTGTAATTCTGTCGGTTGTTATAATCATCCAATTGATAAAGGTAAGTGGCATAGCTTAAAAAAACATAATTCAAGTGCTCATGGAGATATGGGAGTTTTCGGCTGGACTCGCGAATTAAAAAGAAAGAGGGTCTTTGAAGCATCTACGTTTAAAGAATATGCAGATTCCGCTGATATAAGAAGATACGACGATTACAAACCCACTTTAGCACATGGGAAACCATGGGTTGCCTTTTACGTGAAAAAGGACAATATCGGAGAAGATTATGAAAGGGTAGTCGATATTTTTAAAACTATTTTGCAATTTATTTGAAATAAATATCCATAATTTGTGGGGATTGAATATGCAGCCTTCAAGTATTTACTTGAACCAGCTACATTCATTTTTTGGCGGAAAATGAAGATGATATGGAATCCTGTTTGGCCATTTAAATCAAGAG
>JAXMAC010000098.1:0-12423 GCA_046350595.1 Candidatus Brocadiaceae bacterium
GATATTGAAAAGGCACGGGTTAAGGCAGAAGAAGTAAAAGCGCTTTCAGAAAATGCTCTCCGTGAAAATGAGTCCGTTATTTCAGCTCTGAAGAGTGATATGGAAACGACCTCCGCCTATCTTGAGCAATTACAGCTGGAAAAAAAACTCTATGAGGGACAGGATATAAATCCTTCCTTTCTTAAATTACTGGACAGGGAACGTGGGCTTGTAAAACAAAAAATCAATGTTGATAAAGAACAGATACAGGTATATAAAGATTATAGTACTACCCTTCAGGACAGAACGATGGTTTACGCCAACTGGGTTAGTTTATTAGATTCTGTCAACAGACTGAAAGAAATAATTGCGTCAACGCCAGCTGATTATGCTGTTACCGTAAGAAAAGAAGCAGATGTAGCAAAGGGTTACATACCGGCTATTCAGGCGAGTATCAGGGAAAAAGAGACCCTTATTTCCTCATTATCAAAAGAGTCAGAAGACGTTAAGGCCAGATTGATGAGCAAGGATGAGGAACTTGCCAAAACGGTGGATGCACTGAGTGGTGGTATCCGTGACAAAGCCCTTTTAAAAAGAGCGCAGGAAAAGGCCAGAAGCATACTCTCCTGGAAAAAATCATTAAGTACACAATGGATAACAATATTTCAAATACGGTTGGAAAATGCCCGTATCCGGTATGATGTGGAAATACAGGAATTGAAAAATGCAGAATTAAATATAATGTTTTTAGCAGAAAAGGCAAAGCGGCTGGAAGAAAAACTCAGGACTAAACAGTTAAGAAAACTTCAGGCGGAGTTAAAGGCCGCAAAAAAGGATGAAGAATTAGCCCAAAAAGATGCCGATACAGCCAGGCTGGAAATTGAAAAGACTTTCCAGGAGGCGCTCAAAAAGGTAGATGAAATTACACGGAAACAATTAGAGACAACCTCCAGTGAGAAAATGAGGGTGTTGGAATTAGAGGCAAATGTATATCACCATATCGGACTTGCGGCGAGGGAGAACGATGAGTTTATTGCAGTAGATCTGGAACGGTATAAAGATACTACTGAATATAAAAAAATTGCAGTCGATATTGAACAATTACTCAAGAAAACAGACACCTCAAAGCCGAAGGAAATTGATAAAACCATAAAAATAATAGATGGTGAGATCGACCGGCTCTCAGATGCTGTTACCACCATGGAGGCATTCATCCCTTCTTTAAGAGAAGAGCAAAAACTGGTTTCTGAAAACCTTTCCAGGGCAAACGAGGAGATCGAAAGGGCCGAGAAAAATACTGCAAAATTTGAAGATAAAACCCTTGCAAGCCAGGCTGTGGATTATACACGGCAAATTGCAAAAACACTGGAAGATCAATCAGGACTTCTCTCATCGAGATTAGACAAAATGTCTGAGCGGCTGGAAATCAAGCAAAACACCCTGGCCATGCTGAATAAAACAAAAGAAAAGTTATTAAATCTGAAGGCCGCCAGTGTATGGACAAGGAAAGAAAATAATATTTCCATCCGTACCATAAGCACGCTTCATAAGGATTTTATGGATTTCAGTGAACAAATCAGTACGCAGGTTTATACACAGGCAAAGACTTTCGCAGCCTATGTATCCGAAAGGAAAAACACGTTCGGCTTCTGGATGCGGGTGTGCGTCATATTGGCGCTCATTGCCGGTTGTTATTTTTCCCGGCATTATACTTTTTGGTGGAGCGACAAGACTCAGACTGATTTTGGAGCACTAAAAACGTCTTATCTTAAAACCAGGCTCATCCCCAGTCTTGTTATTATACTCCTGAACAGTTTAAACAGCATCTGGGCAGTTATTTTCTCTGTTACCATTGCAGGTCTTTTTAAGATTGAAACACCTCTGATGACATCAATAATTTCTGTGGCGGCATTTATTGCCATTTATAAGGTACTCAAGGGATTCCTTGATGAGTCTTTCAGCCCGGAAAAAGAAGACAAAAACCTCGTGATTTCACTGGCATACCTGTTTCCGAAACATTTATATAAACCATTAAACGTCATCCTGTTATTTTCCCTGATTACGCTCTCAATAATAACGGTATTCTCCCTATTTGAATTTAAAGGTGATTTTATTGAACTCCTCTGGTTTATTTTCCGTGTCGGTATGTTGGCGCTCCTGTTATGGCTTGCAACGCAAAAGACACTTATTCTTAAACTTTTACCGGACGCTGAAAGCCGGTTGGGCAGAATCATTCATCGCATCATAAAAATAATTTACCCCATCCTGATATTTTTCATCGTTTCCCTCTTTACGATACGAAGCCTTGGTTATACCGTACTGACGTATACTTTTTTAATGACATGCCTCAAAAGTTTCCTTATTGCATTCATCGCATTCTGGATAGGGAAATTCCTGCATTACCGTTTGAATTACGTGAGAGACAGACGTTTAAAAAAAGAACATTTTAAAAAAGGAACACCAGAGGAAAAAAGATTTCATGCCATTACATCACTTTATCAGGTATCGTTTAATTATGTAACCTCTCTCGCAGCCGCAGGGGTTATTATTTATGTATGGGTCAAAACCTTCCGCAAAGCAATCGGCTCACCAGCCGCTCCTTATGTGATTCAAGAAATATTTAGAGAAACAGGAACGGTTTTGAAGGCTATTGGCAATGGACTGATGTATCATTTATACGTTGAAGATGGGAAGTATACAACACCTGTCAAGATCATCATTGCATTGGTCGTATTATTTGCATCCTTTTACGCTTCACGGTATCTAAAAAGATTCCTGGACGAAAAGGCATTTCACAAACTTCATATAGAACATGGGTTGAAACACACCCTGTCAACCCTGACACGGTATATGATTATTGGCATTGCATCGCTTATTGGCCTTCACCTGGCAGGTATTCCCCTGAAGAGTCTGACAATCTTTGCCGGCGCATTTGGTATTGGTATTGGTTTTGGTATGCAGAATATCATCAGTAATTTTGTCAGTGGCATCATCCTCCTCTTTGAGCGCCCCATACGCGTAGGAGATATTATTAATCTGGAAGATGGGACGGTAGGTACGATCAAAAAGATCAGCGCAAGGTGTACAACCATTCAAACGCCGAGTGCCATTACGGTTACCGTCCCGAACTCTAAGTTTATTGAAAACAAAATAACGAACTGGACGCTTCCGACAACCCAGATAAGGAGTTCCGTGAAGGTGGGTGTTGCTTATGGTTCCGATACAAAACTGGTAAAAAAATGTTTGCTCGAAGTTGCAAGTCAAAACCCTGGCGTCAGAGCTAATCCGGAACCGTACGTGTTGTTTTTGGAATTTGGCGATAGCGAGTTGGTCTTTGAATTATTTTTTTGGACCGATGACCCGGTGAAAATCAACCCTACCAGGAGTGAACTCAATTTTGCAATTGATGAGGCGTTTCAAAAGTACCATATCGAAATGGCATTTCCGCAACTGGACATCCACATGCGTTCTGTGGTACCTTTCCCTATTCAGAATGTGCAGGAACAAACAGCATATCAAAAGACACAGATATCTCCCGGACAGGAAGGTAATCAGGCATGATTCACTGTACAGAATTTTCAAAGTTTCCGTTTTTTATCTGACTGCTTGTTTCCAAACTCCTTTGCCAATATTTCCCTTTCCATAAGGCTCATCAATAAAACTCGATTATCTGTGTGTAGTAGTTTATATGGTACAACTCCCTTTTTGTAACAGCGCGTGTTGCAAAACATCTTCTGTGTTATTAAGCTGTATAAGTTTTACTGCATCAAGAATATAGGTTGGTAGTCCTTGTGCTTCTTTAAGGTTATCAGTAGGTAACAAAACTTCCTTAATACCTGCATCATAAGCAGCGCGGATTTTTTGCTGAAAGTTACCAACGGGCAACACCTTACCCCTAATGGTAATTTCTCCCGTCATTAAGGATTTTTACCGCATTTAATATATCCGTAAAATGAAATAAATAGTTTGTAGAAGGTTCTAAACTACCAGGCATGATCCTTTCCATACCAAAACCATAGTTTCTGATCAGACTCCATAGCTCCATGAGTTTCTCTTGTGGAATGAAGTGTTCTTTATCCTCGATGGAAAGGCAAATACCTTCCTCTTCGTCGGAACCAACTTCGACTCGGAAAAGTTTTTGATTAGTTAAAGTATTCAAGTTTATACCAGATTTGACAACTTGTGTTAAATCATGCCAAACTTCTGTAAAATCCAGAGATTCTGATTCTGATCTTAACCATGTAGCAATGGTGGTTGTTTCTTTGTGCTCAGGTGTAAAAAGGTCGCGTCTATAAAGATAAATGAAAATATCTATAGGCAGCTTGTTCAAGTATTTTTGAATTAAATTGCTTGACAAAGAATTACCTTAGAAATACTATAAATTAATAAATTACAAGAATTATAATTTGTAAATTTAAAAATCATGAGGGAGATAAAAATGCCATTAATTAAGATCAAACAGAACTACCAAATTACCATACCTCAAGAGCTTCGTAAGAAGTTTAACGTTGCAGTTGGGGATTATTTGGAAATAGAAGACCAAGAAGAAGGTTTGGTGATAAAACCTGTGAAGGTTGTCCGTCCAGACCAGGCGTATTTTTATACTCCAGAATGGCAGAAAAAAGAGGCAGAGGCAGACGAGGCTATTGCTAAAGGCGAGGTATTGGGGCCATTTGACAATGCTAAAGATGCGATTAAGGCTCTTAAAAAGGCCAAAGTATGAACCTTATATTTTCAAAACCTTTTGTCAGAGATTACAGAAAGCTACCCAGGCAAATTCAAACGGCAATAGATAAGCAAATAGAGTTTTTTATGTCCAACCCCGGGCGCCCTTCTTTAAATATAAAAAAATTGAATGACCCGCGGGACATTTGGGAAGGGCATATAACCAAATCTTACCGTTTTACTTATCAAACCAAAGGGGACACCTATTTTTTGCGCAGGGCGGGCACCCACGATATTTTAAAAAATCCTTAATTATGGCAATAAATCTTTTACGATATGTATTTACTGAAAAATTATACTTAGAAAACTTTTTATGTCATTAATTTAATGTCTTTGCCGCCGTTTCTACCACTCTTAATTACCGGAGTTACCGGTGTTCCTGGCTATAGTGTCTATAAGTATTTTCACACAAAATACCCCGGTCACGTTACCGCCATTCGGCCCGTTCGGTACTGGCCGCTCCGGGGCGATGGGATCATTTCCCTCGATGTAGAAGACCGCAGGGGGCTTGCAAACCTGATGAAACAGAAGAAGTTTAAGTCCATTATCAATGGCGCTGGCTCATGCGCCCTGAAATCCTGTGAAATGAACCCTGTCCTGGCTTATCGGGTGAATGTTCAGTCCCTCTTAAATGTCCTGGAAATAATGGAAGGCCATGATATCCGGCTTGTTCATCTGTCCACCGATCTGGTATATCCGGGAAGGGCGTCAGGGATGTACAGGGAAGAAGACCCGGTGGCCCCGGTTACCATGTATGGAAAGACAATGGCCATTGCCGAAGAGATTGCAATGGTCCGCTATCCATCTGCCGCAATTTTCCGGATATCGCTCCCCATGGGTATTAGCGTCAACGGACATGCAGGGGCAATTGACTGGATACTTTCCCGTTTCAAAAAGAACAACCCTGCCACGCTCTATTTTGACGAATTTAGGTCACCGTTCTATTGCGAGGATTTTAACAGGGTGGTGGAAATTGCCCTGGAAAAGAACCATGTCCGGGGTATCTATCATTTTGGTTCACACCGGCACCTCAGTCTGTACCAGATTGGACAAATCGTAAACAAGGTCGGCGGTTACGACCCGCATCTGCTCAAGGGATGCATGCGCCAGGAAGCAGGGCCCATGCCGCCGCGGGCGGGAAACGTTACCATGAACAATGAGAAGCTTATCAACGCATTAGGGATAGACCCCTTCAGCAAATGGCCGCATCTGGAATGTCATGTTCCCTACGGAAAAGACTGGCATTATCATCGTCCCAAACACATGACCTTTCACCCTGAAATGATCTATAAGTGCCTTTACCATATTCCCCAGGCATGTTGAGTGTTCGGATTGCTTCGCTGTCGCTCGCAATGACAGCCGGGACCATACAAACTCTTTAGCCTTGAAAGCCTGGCATGATTCAGTTGGCTCGATAGTTACGGGACATTATAAGAGACACGACATGTCCCTACAACTCCCGTTTTCCGAAATATTCGACCATTAGTTGACTTGTTTCGTATAAAATGATATATATATTGTATATGTGTACATAATATTTCAAATCTTTGTTCATCCCTTTTACAGGAAGTATATTGCATGAAAATCTTCTATTTGGATTTCATTACAAATCAGGGTGTAAAGTCTTTTACCGAAAGCGGCGTTTACAGCCGCGGGTTTGCCTATTATAAGGGCGGGCATGTTCATAATTTAACGTACAAAAATGGGGAACTCACGGCAGAGGTTGTCGGTAGTGAATCGATACCTTACGGTGTTTTAATCTACTCAGACGCGAGAGACATCTATAACATGAGCTGTGAATGTTTGTATGCATCTGACGGGGATATATGCAAACATATCGTTGCCACGCTTTTACAATGGATTGAAAAGAGGGATAAACAAAGAAATAGTCTTCCCATATTATCTGCAAAGAAAGGGGCGTTTAACCTCTTGCCATTTTTTATTCCAAAATTAAAGAATTTTAAGCCCAAAACATCCAACAAGTACGAAGAGCCTTCATTTTTTGATGTTGATGAAGACGATGACGACGATGACGACGATAATGATAGGCCTACCAACATTTTTTACGACCTGTTCTCTGCGTTTGACAATGTCAATCTCAAGGTAGACCTCCTCAATGGCGGGCCACAGCTCGAAATCAGGCTGGTTTCTGGTCAGGGTGACGAAACGGTGCTCCATATCTCACCCGAAAAAAGTCCGGTAATTTTCGAAAAATTGACCGACGAGCAGTATCCCAACATAGAGTTTTCTGAACGGATACAAAAAACAAAACTCCATAAAACCCCCCTTATTCCCCATCTCCACGCACAGATAAATGATCAGGGTCATATCGAGTTATCCCCTGTTCTGAAAACAAAAGGCGCCCAGAAAAAAGAACTGGTATTTTCGTGGGAGGAATTAAAAAAGCACCGTATTGGTAAACAGTGGATATGGCATAATAATACGTACCGCCCTATCGAACCTGTGCCTTTTACCATTCAACCTTACTTTAATAATGAGAAACCGCTTGTTTATAAGGAAAATGAAGCCGTTGAGTTTCTCAGGAGGGATCTCAGCGCGTTGCTCTCAGAGCCTTTATTTAAACCCTCTGAGCAATTGCGTCATGCAGAAGTTCACGATAACCCCAATGTTGCTCACGTGCAGGTGGAGGTCTTTGATAACGACTGGCTGTGGCTTGACCCTACCTACAAGGTGGGAAAACATACCATCACCCTTTCTGAAATCATGTCATGCCTTGATAGCGACGGCTGTATTCGTAAGGATGCGGATTATATAAAAATCCCCAAAGATATCCTCGACCTCTGGGAACGGGGAAGAGGGGTTGTTGAAAATGGGCGCATAAAGATACCAAAGCTGGGATACCTGCGCACGAGGGCAGAATGTGGTAAACAGGTAAAGGTAACCGCCTGCAGCGAATCGCAAAAATTCCTCATGAATTTCGACCGTATTACTCCGCCGCAACCTGCGCCACCGGTAGGTACCTATAAAGGCGATCTGCGGAACTATCAGAAAACAGGTTATGACTGGCTCTGGTTTCTCCATACAAACAGTTTCCATGGTATCCTGGCAGATGAAATGGGTCTGGGGAAAACGCATCAGGCAATGGTTTTAGTGCTCTCAGCTTTACAAACAGAGCCTCAATTGCCCAATCTGATTATCTGCCCAACGTCAGTATTAGACCACTGGGAAGCAAAGTTTAAAAGTTTTGGTCCGGAAGTAAAATTAGCCAGGTTCTATGGCAAGGAAAGAAACTCCGTTATTTCAGAAAACCTCCCATCGGTAGTATTGACCACCTACAGTATCCTCTCCCGCGACGTAGAAGGTTTGAGCAAGATTCAGTGGAACTACGTCGTCCTGGACGAGGCGCAAAAGATCAAAAACCACAATGCACAGATGAGCAAGGCCACCAGATCACTGAATGCAAAACACCGTCTGGCATTAACAGGCACCCCTATTGAAAACAGACTTTCTGAGTTGTGGTCGATCTTTGACTTCCTCATGCCCGGCTATCTGGGGAGTCTGCAGGATTTTAGGGCGCGTTATGAAAACCCCATCACAAAGTACCAGGATGACGAAAAACGAGAGATGTTAAAGAAGATCATCCATCCTTTTAAATTAAGACGGCTCAAAAAAGACGTCTTGACGGAATTACCCCCAAAGACCGAAGAAAAACGGTATTGTACCCTGACGCCAGCCCAGATTGTCATGTACAAAGACCTCGTAAATCAGGAGGGAAGCAAGCTTATTATGAAGTTACAGGATGAAAGCAGCCCCGTGGAATACATCCATATCTTTGCATTGCTCACCAAATTGAAACGACTGTGCAACCATCCAAAATTAATTTTAAACGGAAAGACGCCGAAAGGTATTGCATCCGGAAAGTTTGAGCTTTTCAAGGAAATCATGGAAGAGACGCTCGAATCCGGGGAAAAAGTAGTGGTCTTTTCCCAATATCTGGAGATGCTGGATATGATGGGCAACTGGTTGAATACCCTTGATGTTAAGTATGAAACCTTACGGGGAAGCACTAGGGATCGTGGCAAGGTAGTTGAGAGATTCCAGACAGATCCCAATTGCAATGTCTTCCTGGGTAGCCTTATGGCCGGTGGATTAGGTATCGACCTGACATCTGCATCGGTCGTTATCCACTACGACCGGTGGTGGAACGCCGCCCGTGAAGACCAGGCCACCGACCGCGTCCACCGTATAGGACAGACACGGGGAGTGCAGGTGTTTAAACTCATCACGAAAGGCACGCTCGAAGAGAAGATCGATACCATGATCACCACCAAGGCAAACCTCATGAATTCCGTTGTAGAATCTGACGATGTGGTGTTTAAGGCGTTTTCGAGGAAGGAATTGATTGAGTTGTTGTCCTTCTGAGATATAATAAGATTTAAAAACCTTGCGAAAGGGCGTAGAATGGCCAAGATAACGTCAAAGTCGCCTGAATTTCCTTGCTTTTGAGCAGTTTTATGGCATTTTTCCAAATTTTGGTAAAACCCCTTGATTTAGGGTGAATATTACTGACTTTGACGTTACCCTGGTAGAATGGCTAATAATTCCGAATATTGCGCCACGTTACACCGTGAGATAATAGTTCTAACATAAAGAATACTATAATTACATAATTAGATAAAATGATCGTAGAGAAAGATTTATTAACAATAAAAGACGCCAGTGAATGGGCGAGCAATTATTTGAATAAAAATGTTACCACTTCAAATATTTCCTACCTTATTCAATACGGAAGAATAGAGAAGATTGGCAGCAATGGGAATATATTTGTTGATAAACAAGATTTAATCAAATATTACGATTCTTTTTTAGGTAAAAGAGAAGTCAAATGGAAGAACCGATTAGGAGACGACCTGAATTGGGCGTTATCCTTTGACAACCTCAAAGAAGCAGATACCACGAAGCATGTCCACCGATTGCATCCCTACAAAGGCAAATTTATTCCACAACTCGTTGAATATTTTTTAGATGAACATACAGATGATTTCAAAAAAGAGGTTTACTTTAAAAAAGGGGATATTGTGCTTGACCCTTTTTGTGGCAGTGGAACTACATTAGTTCAGGCCAGTGAACTAGGAATGTACGCTATTGGTATCGATGTTTCAGCTTTTAATGCACTAATCAGCAATATAAAAATTGGGCAATATGATTTTGATAATTTACATAAGGAAATTCATAAAATCACAAAAGCTTTAAGGCAGTTTATTGCAGAGTCAAAAACTATTGTATTTGAAAGTAAACTGACTGAAGAACTGGCACGTTTCAACAATAAATATTTTCCTGTCCCTGACTATAAGTACAAAGTAAAACGTGACGAAATCAACGAAGATGCTTATGGAGCTGAGAAGGAAAAAGAGTTTTTGCCGATGTATCAAAAATTAGTTACTCAATACGGGATACAATTAAGACAGGAAAAAACCGATAGATTTTTGGATAAGTGGTATTTGCAGCATATCAGAACGGAAATAGATTTTGCCTTCCGCCTTGTTAAGCAAATTAAAAATATACAGACAAAAAAGGTTATTAGTATCATCTTAAGCAGAACAATTCGTTCCTGTCGCGCAACTACGCACGCAGATTTAGCCACGCTGAAGGAACCTGTAACGTCCACTTATTATTGTGCTAAGCACGGCAAAATTTGTAAGCCTTTATTTTCTATCTTGAGTTGGTGGGAACGTTACAGCACAGACACAATGAAAAGATTGAAACAATTTAGTATGTTGCGAACAAATACATACCAGGTTTGTTTAACAGGTGATTCCAAAACGATTGATATTTTTGAAGCATTAAAAAAGAGAAATCCAGCTTTTACTGAGTTAGTAAGAAATCAAAAGATTAAGGGGATATTCTCGAGTCCCCCTTACGTTGGCTTGATTGCCTACCATGAACAACATGCGTATGCTTACGATTTGTTTGGTTTTGAAAGAAAAGACAACTTTGAAATCGGCCCGCTTTTTAAAGGACAAGGCAGGGAAGCAAGGAATTCTTATGTCAAAGACATTGCAGATGTTTTAAATAATTGCAAAAAATATCTTGTTGAAGATTTTGATATTTTTCTTGTAGCTAATGATAAATACAATTTATACCCTGATATTTTGATATTTTTCTTGTAGCTAATGATAAATACAATTTATACCCTGATATAGCTGAAAAAGCTGGTATGAAGATAGTCAATCAATACAAACGCCCCGTATTGAATAGAACAGAAAGAGACAAAGGGGCATATTCGGAGATTATTTTTCATTTTAAGGCTAAATAATGATACCGTCGAAAAAGGAGAAAATTGCGAGTGAAGTAATAAAAACTTTAATTACAAGATTTGAAACTTTCCCAATTGACTCGTCTAATAACAGAAATGCACCATTTCACGAAGCATTCTTGAATGCATTTTCAGATAAACTGCATGGCAAAGTTTCGGATATTTCATTTTTTATCAGTTTAAGTAGTTGGCTTCATGGATTAAATACTACTTTGGGACAATCTTTTTTTGAAAGTGTCTCGCATATTCTCTCGGGTGGTGAGAAGAAAGAATTTACTGCAAAGAAAGGAACTTTATTAAAGGTATCTCAAGAACAAAAAAATGCAATCGCCAATATTATTACAGATCTGAAGAATGGAGTTTTCATCCCGAATCTAAACAGGGAGAACGAGTTAATTTTTCTTGCAGCAACAGATGCCAATCTAGACGCAAATAGCTTTACAGCCGATGTTTTTATTGAAGATGAAACCAGAATTATTGCAGTCGAACTTAAGACAGTGCAGCCAAATGCGGGTGAAATGCGTGGTGAAAAACAAAAAATATTAGAGGCAAAAGCAGCATTGTCTAATAGATTTACCAACAAAGAAATCGAATATTATATAGGGTTTCCATTCGATCCGACAAGCGATACACCTACTGGATCAGACAAGATTAGATTTTTAAAATCAATTATCGACGGGGACAAATATTTTGCTTCAGATGAGGTTCTGTTGGCAAGTGAACTTTGGGACTTCTTATCCGGAGATAAAAATACCATGGAGACTATATTAGACATTATAAATAAAATTGCTACAAAAGATTTTATGGAAAAATTCAAATATCTTGACGATAACACGAATCGTAAAAATAATACTAAATATTATAAGACGCTATTAAATAATTGGTTTCTATCTTCTGAAATGGAATTGCTCAATAACGATTCCGATATTACTAATAACTTACACAAGGAAATCAGGGCTCGAAGAATTTATAATCAGTCAATCTTTAAAAATGGAGAGTATAATTTCGAGAGATATAATTTTCTCATGAGTTTAGTCTAATACCATATTTTTTATTTTGACCACAAAATTATTTCTGTATTTTGTATAGTCAGGGGCATTACGTAGCACACTACATACTATCCTAAAGGAAGCACAACCTATTGTTAACTCTGTCCGAAAATATTACCGCCTTCAAACAAAATACCGCTTTGAGCGAGGTTGAACGCCTTGATCAAGACTTATATCATCACTTCAAGGACAAATTTCACACGGATCTTTCTTTATCCCGTTCAATTGTCAGTTTTCAGGCTAATAAGACCAGAGAAGTTTACCGTTGGTATAAATTCAAAGAAGCCTTTTCTGCTTCCTTAGTCGAATATCTGATTGAAAAGTACACTATTGTTAACGGCGTAATCCTGGACCCATTTGCCGGCAGTGGAACTGCCTTGTTTGCGGCTATTG
>JAXMAC010000099.1:0-12418 GCA_046350595.1 Candidatus Brocadiaceae bacterium
TGATAATAGCACGTTCATAAGAAAAGTCTACTTAATTATGTTACTTACTATATATGCCTCGAAAACATAGAGAGGTAAGTTAGGCGGATTTGGCAGGTTAGTTGTTACTCTTATATAAATACATTGCCTAGCGGACAATGAGGAACAAAGACTACTGAGGGAGAATGGCTCTTAACGCAACGTTCTTATTTAGGGTTTTAGGTAAACAAATACTAAAAAAGGGTTTGTTGCAGGCTAACATTATATATTTTTATACCACCAACGCTTCTCTCCTGCCAATCGGCATTTTATGTGGGCGCTACAGAGCCGTTTTCCTGTGTATCTGCGTCCATGAGCTTACTTACCGCATCAATCACAGGCTCAGAGGAATTATAAATTTTTGCTATGGGATTGACGATGGCCAGACCGCGGTAATAGGTTACAAGTCCTTCTGCAACCTCTGTTAATATTTTATTAAATGTATTACGTTTCTTTGCCCGGGCCAGTTTTACTTCAGGTCCTTTATCACCGGTAATCGGAATCCGCTCATAATTGCCAAAATCCATCCGTAAAATATTCAGCATACCGCCCTGTCCTGATAATTGGTTCACTATCTCCCCCGATGGTAATGAGGCGATAAAGGCAAGTGGGTAGGTATAATCTTTATATCCGTCTTTTTGGATGTAGAAATCACTCTGTACGCTCAGTGATTCAAAATAGGCGTGTACCCGCGACAAACATTTTTTGTTTACCAGGGATTCATCGATTTCTTTGACTTGATTGTTCGCTTTTTTTAACCTTCCCAGGATGATTGTCGAGGCAATCACCCTCTCATGTTGATAAGTCTTTACCTCGATCTGGATATAATCATTGCTGACAAATTGCCATAACATGAGGTTGCATGTCCTGTCGCCATAAAAAGCAGAGCCGGTAAATTTTATATTTACCGACGATATCTCTATTTCCGGAAAGAGGATTTCAAGAGGAAGGATGATTTTGGAGACGGTCATTGCGCCGGGAACAATGTTGCCTTTTCTGTGAATGATGTTGTTGTCGTTTGTTACATCAACAAATATTTCACCATGCTGCTTATGGATTTTATATTCATGTTTAATTAAAAATTTATCCCAGATATGTAACCGGCATTCACGGGTATTGACATTTTCTAATTTCAGGGCCGGACGAGGTGTTCGTGCCTTTGCGTCCCGAAAGCAAATTTTGTCGGTCAAAAAGGCGTCCAGCCTTCGCATGGGTATCGAAAATAGGAGAGATTGTGGCATTGTCATAAGCGCTGTCAACAATAAATTTTTCGTTGTCTCATCATTTTTTTGATTTTAGTGTGTAACTTATCTTATGTCAAGGATATAAATTTATTGCAGTGGATTTTTTATTTTAATTAAACGATTGCCATGATAGTATTATATTATAAGCCCGTTTCATAAAACTTTTTTCAAATCAGGAGGTCATATATGCCAGTAAAACAGTTGAAAGAGTTTTTAGATGCCAATAATATCAAGTACATCACCATAAACCACTCCAGGGCATTTACTGCCCAGGAAACAGCACAGTCTGCCCATATCCAGGGAAAGGATATGGCAAAAACGGTTATGATTAAAATCAATAACAAAATGGTTATGGCGGTACTTTCCTCTTCCTTTAAAATAGATTTTGATCTTTTAAAGCAGGCTGTTGGATCAGGTGATGTTGTACTGGCGGATGAGCGGGAATTTAAAAACCTCTTCCCTGCGTGCGAAGTCGGCGCCATGCCGCCCTTTGGAAATCTGTATAATATGGAAGTCTTCGTGGAAAAACATCTGACAAAAGACAAGGAAATCGCGTTTAACGCCGGAACCCATAGAGAGTTGATCAGAATGGCATACAAGGATTTTGAACGGTTGGTAAAACCCAGGGTTATGAGATTTTCGGCATTATCGGTAAAATAGGCATTCGGCGACTTTTTATATAACAAGATTAATACCCACCCCTGAATCCCCTCCCAGGAGGGGGTTGGGGGTGTGTAAGGTAATAACAGAAAGTTTGAAATTCCTAAACATGGAATTAGGCGTACAAGACAACACCACAATCCACCGACTCGACGGGTAAGGCCGAATGTAAAATTATTGAACTTAAATATAGATTTTTAGTACTGATTTTCTATGACGAATGAAGCAAAAAGTATCCTCGAAACAGCTCTTGCGGAAGAAAGAAAGGCAAGCCGCTTTTACTCAAATTTGGCGCTTCAGATGGAAGACAGAGGCGCACGTATAAAATTTGAGGTTATGTCCGCAATTGAACAAAAACACTACGAAATCTTATTTTCCTGGTATCAGGAAAAATTTAAACAGGCGCCTTACGTAAGAGAATCCGCAGAACTGAAGATTGTTCGTCCCGAAATACCGGCAAAAACAGTCTCCTTCAGCGATGCTATTAAGCTCATTATGGATACAGAATGGCGGGCGTACGAATTTTACAAAAAGGCCGTTGAAAACTCAACCGATGCCAACGATCGAAAGATATTTCAATCGCTTGCAGAAATGGAAAATGCTCATTTTGAGCAATTCAGGACAGAATATAATTATACGACAGAAAAAATTATCCGCTTTGCCAGTGAAGATATTCCCTGGATGATGGAGGTGTGTTAGACGACAGCACGTACAGGATAGAATAAAGGGTGGAATAGTGCCATTACTTTTCATGAAGATTCCAATAACGAACAAGGAATAAGGAAATTATATTAAATAGATATCAGGCACACATACCATCCAATGTGTTGCTCGTTGCCTTTTTTCAGGGGGCGTACCATGCCAATCCAAAAACTCACAACAACAGCAGTGCTATTGCCACTCATACATATACCCAAGCGAGCCACAACGAAGTAGTGTCCTCTTGCTGTCGTGGCTATGATAATTACGCTCACGGTCGGCTTACTGGCGGGACCTGTACATGCAGGCGTTGTTTATGTCCAGCCATCCAGCGACACACTTCTCTTTAAAAGTTTCATCATTATTATGGCATCTTTATTGCTTATAGTATCAAAAGTAATTTAAATCATGCATGGTTTTACATGTTAATTCACTTATAATTTAATTGTTCTTAAGTTCTTACGGATAGAGGAGAAATAAATTTTCACATTTGAACAAAAAAGATTAAAAGGAGTAACAACCCGATCCAGGTGTATAGAATTGTATGTCTAAAATCCTGGATAAAATTCAAGAGGAGGAAATAAAAATGAATTTAGTAAAATGGGATAGGCCGGATCCTTTAGATGGGCTCTCTCATATTCAGCGTGAGATGAGCGATTTGCTCGATCTTCTGAGCTCTTCTCCGCAGAGAGAAGGTTATGCAAGCGCAGATTTCCCGCCTATTATTATATCTGTGAGCGGGGAGAATGTCATCGTGCGCGCAGAACTTCCGGGAGTCAAGGTAAGCGATCTGGATATTCAGGTTGTCAATGATGTATTAACCATTAAAGGCGAAAGAAAAGCAGGTGAGGAATCAGCAAAGGCAGCCTATTTGCGAAGAGAAAGAAACTATGGAACATTTGCCCGCTCTCTCGTATTACCTGAAAAGGTGGACGTGGACAATGTGACCGCGTCTTATAAACAGGGTGTATTAACCGTAAGATTACCCAAATTGCATGAGGCAAAACCAAGGCAAGTTGTCATTAAAAATTCATGATGATACATGAATTTTTGAGGACATAAACATTAAACAAGAAGAATCAAATAGGGAGTCCCGTGTATGGAAAAAAAAGAATATTCACCTGTTGAAAAAAAGAAAATTACGCCAGACAAGTGTGTTGCAACAGGGCGAGGCAACTGGTATTTTCCTTCCTCTGATATTTATGAAACACCCGATAATTTTATGATTGTTATAGATATGCCCGGAGTCGCTAAGGAAAATGTAACCATCGATATGCAGAATAATGAACTCGTTATCAATGGCGAGGTTTCTCTGGAGTCATACCACGACGAGAAGGTAATCTATAATGAATATAATATCGGACACTATCACCGTCACTTTGTGCTTTCGGACGCTATCAACGGGGAGAAGATTGAGGCGAAGATGGCCGATGGCGTTTTGACCCTTGTTTTACCCAAGGCAACGTCAGTAAAACCAAGGAGAATTGAAGTCGGGGCAGAGTAAGTTTATATTTTTCAAAGGGGTACAAGGAATACAAAAGCTCCCATTTTTGAAAGGTGCATAGGTAATGATTTTCATTGATAAAACAGGGTGTGTGGGCTGTGAGGAGTGTTTGCATGTATGCCCGACATTAGCTATTATTATGAAAGAGGAAAAGGCAGATATTATCCAGCACAAGTGCAATGAATGCGAGCGGTGTATTCCGGTATGTCCGGTAAAGGCTATCAAGATAGTTTCCGTACAATTAAAGTAGGTGGTTTAATAATTTTTAAAAACTTTTTAACAAGGAGCATAAAACATGGCAGAACCAGGCTTATTTTGTCAGATTAATACAGCAGCATCGGGTCCGGCGGAGACGGCAAAAAAACATGTTCCGGTAATTTCCGTGCAGGGAGACGCAAAGGTTGGACAGCCCTTTACGGTAACCATAAAGGTAGGGGAGTTGCCCCATGTTATGGAAAATGGACACTTCATTCAGTTTGTCGATCTTTACTGCGGGCATATTTATATTTCGCGGGTAGATTTTACTGCCGAACTGAACAAGGCCGAAGTAACCCTCACCGTGGTTTTGCAGCACGAGGGAAAGAGAACGCTTCGCGCATTTAGCCGATGCAACCTCCATGGCATCTGGGAAGGCACGAAAGAGGTGAATGTAGGCAAATAAGATAGAAAATGTAGTTTTTGTCTGTGACTGCACCACGAGCACTGAAGGGGGACACGATGGGTATTATCCGCAGGGTCACGAACGAGGATTAGTATCTTACGGGTAATATTATAGTATTATTGTGTAAAAACTTCTTTTTTTGGTAAGTTTTTCACAATCACATTTGTTTATGATAGAAAGATTGCTTCGCTCCGCTCGCAATGACAATGTGCTGTGTACCATCAAAGTGTATAGTATGTGTCATTGCGAGGGTCTTTTCCGAAGCAATCTCCCCGTTTTCATAAAGAAGAATTGGTTGCGGCTTGCTGCACTGTGGAATCTTAAAATGGCAGGGCAGAATTGTTTGTCCGTGTCTAAGCGGGTGTTATATATTTTTTTAAACTTTATATTTTATAGGAGAGAACAAACATGAAGAAGATAGGAATTTTTGGTGTAATGTCATTAGCGGTGGCCATGGGTTCAGCGGCTTGTTTTTCTGGAGCTGCACACGCTGATATAGATGCAAAGAAATTGTACATGACCCATTGCAAGACCTGCCACGGCGAAAATGGAAAACCCACCGACCTGGGCGTAGGACTGGAAGCGCGCGACTTCACCGATGCCGCATGGCAGGCGAAGGCGACCGATGAACAGATTATCAAACAAATCACCAATGGCACGCCGGATAAAATGATGCCGTTCAAAGAAAAGCTTTCCAATGATGAGATTAAGGCGTTGGTGCCTGTGGTCAGAAGCTTTGGAAAGAAATAAACCATTATTCTGACTGAAACTTACTCCTTTAACCATAGAGGAATATGAGTTATGAAATGTAGAAGAAAATTATGGGTGTACACAACATCCATGTGCATTATGGCGGGTTTATATGCGGGATACTCGTCTGTTTATGGGCAGGAAGGCGAAGAAGTTAATCCAAAAAAATTATTCGAGTACCACTGCGCTACCTGTCATGGAGACGATGGCAAGGGCACTAAGAGAGGTCATGAGTTAAAGGCGCCCAATCTCGCAGATGCCAACTGGCAGGCAACAAGAAAAGATGAAGAGCTACTGAATTCCATCACCAATGGCAAAAACAAAATGCCGCGATGGAGCGAAAAGCTCAAACCCGAAGAAATACAGGCTCTTGCCAGGTATGTGCGAAAATTAGCTCCTAAAGAGAGGGAGTAATATCACTGCCTGCAATGTAAATGTACAGGTATTGTATTTGACAACCACTTCTTTATCACTGCCCTTTGGGGAAGGAGGTAAAGAAGTGGTTTTTGTCTTTTCACCGTCAAATTTGTAAAAAGGAACCCATGAAAACATGAAGAGAATAGGCGTACTTACAGGCGGCGGTGATTGTCCGGGGCTGAACGCCGTTATCCGCGCCGTCGTTAAAACGGCAGCGCTGAAGTACAAGTACGAGGTGATGGGGATAGAAGACGGTTTTGACGGCCTTGTCTTGCCCAATAAAACCAGGGTCTTAACGCCCTGGAATATTCGTGGTATTCTCCCCATTGGCGGAACTATTCTGGGCACAACCAATCGGGCTAATCCCTTTCAATATAAAGTTACTAAAGGCGGTAAAACAGAGGTAAAAGATATTTCCCGGAAGTTGCTGAAAAAAGTTCAAACGCTCGGATTGGATGCCCTGGTTGTTATTGGAGGCGACGGGTCGCTCGCCATTGCCAGTGAATTATTCAAAATGGGCTGTCCCATTGTTGGTGTCCCGAAGACCATTGATAATGACATCCTGGCGACGGACGTCACCTTCGGATTTAATACTGCGGTAGAAACTGCCACAGAGGCGCTGGACCGTTTGCATACCACCGCAGAAAGCCATCATCGTGTTATGGTCGTGGAGGTCATGGGGCGCTATGTGGGCTGGATTGCCCTGGAAACGGGGATTGCCGGGGGTGCTGATGCGATTCTTATCCCTGAAATTCCCTTTGATATTAGAAAGGTATGCAAGAAGATTAATGACCGCAAAAAGGGTGGCAGCAGGTCCAGCATCGTCGTTGTATCCGAGGGGGCAAAGCCAATTGGGGGTGAAGTATCGGTAATATCCGCTTCGGAAAAAGGAGGGAGCGCTGAGCGTCTTGGCGGGATTGGAGACAGAGTAGGCAGGGAACTCTGTAGCGGTTGTATGGGAATGGAGGTGCGTGTCACTGTCCTTGGGCATATACAACGGGGAGGTTCTCCCAATGCCTATGATCGCATTCTTTCCACCAGATTCGGCGTCGCCGTAGTGGACCTCATTGCCCGGAAGAGGATTGGTGAAATGGTTTGTTTAAGAGGACAAACGATAGAATCCGTTCCCCTGAGCGAGGCAGTAAGGGAACAAAAACGTGTGCCTACGGAAGAAGGTTTGGTAAAAATGGCTGAATCAATAGGGATTTGCTTTGGCCGGTGAGTATATTGGTTGATTTACTGCGCTTAATTAGTTTTTTATAAAAATCCAGGACATTTTTTTACATGTTGTAATTTTATGAAGGGGTTTATTGTCGGGGAATCATGAAACATATCATCATCGGAAACGGGGTTGCCGGGACAGAAGCAGCAAAGAATATCCGGCAAAGAGCGCTTTTATCGGAAATATTGATTTTTACGCAGGACCATTACCCATTTTATTCCAGACCCAGAATTCCTGAATTGCTGGCCAGGGAGGTGACAGTCGAAAAGATTTTTGTTTATACGACTGAATGGTATCATAAGAACAAAATTCAATTATATCTCAATTGCACAGTAAAACATATCGACCCAAAAAAGCAGAAAATAACCCTTACGGACGGGTCTGCATTTTCCTACGACAAGCTGTTACTAGCAACCGGAAGCAATGCTGCCCTACCGCCCATTGATGGAATCAATACTGCGAGGGGTGTTTTTACCTTGCGGACGGTAGAAGATGTTATGAACATTTCCCGATCTGTAGCAGGAGCAAAGACATTTACCCTTATTGGTGGTGGACTCCTCGGTCTCGAAGCCGGGAATGCATTGAGGAAACTGGGGTTTTCGGTAACGGTGGTCGAATTCTTCGACCGGTTACTTCCGCGACAATTGGATGGTGACGGATCTGTCATGTTACAAAAACAAATGGAAGGTATGGGTTTAAAATTTATTCTGGGCGCTCAATCCAGGGCTATACAAGATGAAGGTTCTGTAAGAAAATTATCATTGAATGACGGAAGGGTTATTGAAAGCGATTTTATCCTGGCCTCCGCAGGGATTAAACCAAATACCACCCTTGCCGGGGAAGCTGGTATTTCTGTAAACAAAGGTATCCTTGTTAACGACCGCATGGAAACGAATGCGCCTGACATCTATGCCGCTGGCGATGTGGCAGAACATAAAGGCAGGATATACGGCATCTGGCCTGCATCCCAAAGACAGGGTGTCGTCGCCGGAATAAACATGTCAGGCGGAAACGAAAATTACTCAGGTACGGTACCATCAACAACCCTGAAAGTAGCCGGTATCCACCTCACCTCAATAGGTGACATTTCGGCAGAGGATAAAACGGTTGAGCACCTTCAACTAAAAGATACGGACAAAAATATTTACAAAAAGCTTTTTATCAAGGACGGCAAAATTATCGGCGCAATCTTTCTGGGCGATAAAAAGAATGCGTCTGAAATAGAACAACTCATGCAAAAGAAAGTTGATGTGGGTAAGGTTAAAGATAAGATATTGGAGCCAACGTTTGATTTCAATAATATATTGAAAACTCTTTAATCTATGGTTTCAAAAAAATAATTTTATGATAACGAGTCCCATGATAACTTCTCTCCTGGCATTTAGTTTACTCATTATCGGTATCGTTGCTGTTACGCTTATCGCTCTTATTCTGGGAAGAAACAGTCAAACATGCCATGCGCGGTTCTTTCGGTGGGCCCATCGCATCGCTGGTTATATTTTTGTAGCGCTCTATTTATTTATATTTGTCGTAATGCTCCAAATGCTGAGCAGGAATTCGGTTTCCCTGTCGGCAAAGGACGCTATTCATGCATATATAGGGGTTGTTATTTTATCCCTGCTCATAATTAAGATATGTATTGTCAGGCTCTTTAAAAAGTACCATCAACGTCTGGCGCTGTATGGGATAACTATAATAATAGCCGTCTTTGTGACCGTTATAATGAGTGCTGGATACTATACGCTTTTCCTCCTGAGAAGTCAGTATATTATTCTTTCAGAAAATGGCAGGCTGGTAAAAATCAATATAAATGCCGGCCGTAAGGTCGTCCATCAGAAGTGTACATCCTGCCACTCCCTGGAGCGGGTATTTGCTTATGTCAAAACAGAGGCTGGCTGGCGTGATTATGTGACGCGCATGCGTGCGAAAGATCCGGTAATCCTGAGCGACCAGGAATCGCTTCAGGCCGTGGGATATTTAGTGAAAAACCTGGGAATGGACGATGCAAAAATGGACATTCAAACTGGCATGAAGATTATCCTGGAAAAGTGTCACAAGTGCCACACCCTGGAACGGGTATTTACCTTTAAAAAGACGCAGGGCGAATGGGCGCAAACTATCGAAAAGATGCGATCGTTTGACCCATATCTGCTCAATGACTCAGAGACGCGTCAGGTCAATTACTATCTGACCAGGATACTCGCAAAACAAAAAATTGATAATTAATTCCTAGCGCAGCTACGCTGCAACCAATTTTCTTGTGAAAGTGGGGAGATTGCTTCGGAAAAGACCCTCGCAATGACACTTACTATGTACTTTGATGGCACACAGCACATTGTCATTGCGAGCGTTTGTAGTGACGACTTGAGTCGTCCGGGGTCATTGCGAGCGGATCGAAGCAATCTTTCCCTCATAAACAAAATTCACATCCTGACAAGAAGTACATGGGATTGTGAAAAACGTACAAAAAAAGAAGTTTTTACAGAGTAATACTATAAAGCCGCAACAGAGTACCCATTCCTCCCCCTGTCCCCCTCCAGAGGGGGAAAAGGGGGAGGAATGGAGTTGTTAAACGGTAATGCTATAAGAAAGAGGTCAGGCAAGCATGTGTATTGAATTGTTCAGTTTACGAGACAGGGTCGCCCTGGTGACCGGGGCTGGCAAAGGACTTGGGCGGTCAATGGCCATTGCGCTTGCAGAGTCAGGCGCTCATGTGGTGGTCGTTAGCCGCACACTTCCGGACGTTGAATCAACGGCGAGAGAGATACAGGATAATGGTGTGAAATCTATTCCCCTGGTTGCCGATGTTACACAAAAGGAAGATGTAATAAGAATGGTAGAAAAAGTTTTACGAGAATTTCAAACCATTGATATCCTGGTTAATAACGTTGGCACATTCATGGGTGGCCCTTTTCTTGATCTTTCAGAAGAAGATTGGCACAAAATGCTCGAAATCAATCTGACCAGTGCGTATTTGTGCTCGAAGGTTGTGGGAAAGCATATGGTCGAAAGACAAAGAGGTAAAATAATCAATGTCAGTTCTGCCCTTGGAATCTTTGGCGCAGCCGGGTCTTCTGCTTATTGCGTGAGCAAGGGCGGAGTTATCCAACTGACAAAGGCGCTGGCTGTTGAGTGGGCAAAATATAACATCAACGTAAATTCCATTGCCCCCTATTCTATGGAAACGGAAAAGACGCAGGCTATGCTAAAGGATGAAAAGGTTAAAAATGCCATCATTTCAAAGATACCATTAAAGCGGATTGGCCAGCCTGAAGACCTCTCCGGCGTGGTTGTATTTCTGGCGTCAAAGGCGTCAGACTATATTACCGGGCAGGTTTTATGCGTGGATGGAGGTTTCTCTGCGCTGTAACAAATCACGTTTATATTAATGCATAAGTGGCAAAGTCGCAACCAATTCTCCTTTATGAAAGGCGGGGAGATTGCTTCGGAAAAGACCCTCGCAATGACATTGGGGGGGCATTAATAACGTGCTATCGCCTTCGCCACGACACGGACTATGCGCTTTGATGGTACACGGTACGTTGTCATTGTGCATTGCACTTTGTCATTGCATAGAGTAAACGGCCATTGCGACTTTATTCTGTCATTGCGAGCGAAGCGAAGCAATCTTTCTCTCATAAACAAACAGTACCTCCTGATAATGGAGTGAAGGGGGTTGTGAAAAATTTACAAAAAAAGAAGTTTTTACAGGGCAATACTTTATCGTAACACTATTAATAATAAGGAGCGTTAATCATGAACACAGGAAATGTTGCAAAGTTCTTTATGGGATGTACCGTGGCGCTATTTTTTACTCTGCATGGGGTTCAGGCAAACGATGTTCCGCAATTTCCCCAATCAGAAACTTTACCAGGCGCCGTCGTTATGGTTCAGCCGGAAGATTCCCCCATTGGCCCGCTACCACCGGTAGTAATCCCGGCAAGCAACCCACAAACGCAGGCGAAGGTTGAATTGGGCAAGAAACTCTATTTCGATCCACGACTCTCCGGTAATAACTGGATCAGCTGTGCTACCTGTCACAACCCTGCGTTGGGATTTGCCGATGGTTTGCCCAGGATGCTCGGCGGACCCGCTTCCCGGGAAGGTGGTAGAAATACCCCAACAATAATTAATACAGCATACAACCCCATTCAATTCTGGGATGGCCGCGCCGCAACCCTGGAAGAGCAGGCATTGGGGCCTATTCAGAATCCTAATGAAATGAACGAGACCCTCGACAACGTCATAAAGAAATTAAGCAGAATGCCTGATTATGTAAAGGCATTTAAGGACGTCTTCGGTAGTGGTGTGACGGCAGACGGAATAGCAAAGGCTATTGCTGCATTCGAGCGTACCATTGTGTTTGCCAATTCCCCATTTGACAAATATATGATGGGAGACGAACACGCCATGAGTGAAGCTGCAAAGAGAGGCATGATCTTATTCAATACCAAGGCTGAATGCATTAAATGCCATAATGGACCAAATTTTACTGACAACGAATTTCACAACATTGCTGTGCCAGCCGATGGACCGCTCAAGGAAGATCTGGGACGGTATAATGTCACAAAACAAGATGCCGACAAAGGCGCTTTCAAAACACCCACCCTGAGAAATATTACGGATACTGCGCCATACATGCATGATGGATTTTTTCCTACCTTATTTGAGGTCGTGCAGTTTTATAACGGCGGCGGCGGCAGAAGCGAAAACAAGAGTCCTGATGTGCGCGCACTGCATTTGACCGGGGAGGAAGTGAACGATCTCATTGAATTCTTAAAGGCGCTTACAGGGGAATTGGTACAGGTTAAGTATGAGGCTGCGCCACTTGTCTATCCAGAACTCCCCAGGGAGTTTTAATTATGGATACCGTTTTAAGGGCGTTCGTCAATCGCCTGGAATCACTACCTGATAGGCCACCTCTGGATATACTGAAAAAATGCATCATGGAGGTGAACCGAAGTCAATTGCCGGTTGATGAGTATATCCATTACTCAGACCAGGAATATAAAAGAAACGTTATATATGTAAGCAGCAAATGTGAGATAACGGTGCTGTGTTTTAAAAAGGGGCAGATTACGCCGATACACGACCACGGTGAATCCATAGGTGTGACGATTATTAAGGCAGGCACGATGACGGAGGAACTCTTTAATAAACAACCGACAGGTATGATAGTTCCCACATTTACCCGGCGATTCCGTGCAGGTGAGATGTCGTATGTTAATCTCACCACCATTCAT
>JAXMAC010000100.1:0-1255 GCA_046350595.1 Candidatus Brocadiaceae bacterium
ACAGAACCCCGCCAACATCAAGTTCGGCAACACCTTTACTCAGGATGGTTTGGAAGGTGAAGTCTTTGACTATATGCTGAGCAATCCGCCATTTGGTGTGGACTGGAAAAAGGCAGAGAAATATATCAAGGACGAAGCAGCAAGCAAGGGTTTCGCAGGACGCTTTGGCGCCGGACTGCCTCCAATCAGTGACGGGTCTTTGCTCTTTTTACAGCACATGATTTCCAAGATGAAACGCAGCGCCGGTGGCAGCCGTATTGGCATAGTATTTAATGGCTCGCCTTTGTTTAGCGGCGGTGCAGGCAGCGGACCGAGCGAAATCAGGAAATGGATTATTGAAAACGACATGCTGGAAGCTATCGTTGCCTTGCCTGATCAGCTGTTCTACAACACCGGTATTTCCACCTATATCTGGATCGTTACCGACCGCAAGAGCAAGGAGCGTAAAGGCAAGGTGCAGCTTATCAATGCAACTGGCGCAGACAAGGAAGACAAAGACAATCCCTTTTCCAGCAAGATGCTCCGCAATCTCGGCAATAAGAGAAAAGAGATACATGAGAAAGCCATAAAGTACATTACCGAAATCTACGGAGAGTCCAAGGAAGGCACCTACTGCAAGATTTTTGACAACGAGGATTTTGGCTACAGGCGGATAACTGTTGAACGGCCTAAACGGGATGCGCAAGGAAATATTGAAAAAGACCGAAAGGGCAATCCCGTGCCTGATGCAGACCTGCGAGATTTTGAGAATGTGCCGTTGAAGGAAGATGTGGAAGCATATTTCAAGCGGGAGGTCTTGCCGCATGTGCCTGATGCATGGATTGATCATAGTAAAACAAAAGTGGGATATGAGATAAATTTCACAAAGTATTTTTATCTATATAAGCCGCTGCGCAGTTTGGAAGAAATAAGAAGGGATATTCTGGCATTGGAAGCGGAAACCGATGGGATGATCAAACAGATAGTTATCTAATATTCCACTTTAGTATCTTCCAAAGATAATTTTGACATTTTCGGCAAAAAGATGAATAAAATTAACCCTGACAGGGTTGCCTCACGAATTCCCTGCTTCGGATTTTGTCCTTTCGATTCGTTCGGGTTAGGATAAGGGGTGAAGTGATTTAGTGAAGTTCATCCTTAATAAAGGGCATACGTCTTAAGGTAAGGATTCAATAATCACCATAGAATTCTTGTTACTGTTGTATCCTCCATGTCACTCACTGGCGGGGGTGCAGCCTCAATGTCCCCCGCTGGC
>JAXMAC010000100.1:1355-12250 GCA_046350595.1 Candidatus Brocadiaceae bacterium
TGTCCCCCGCTGGCGGGGGTGCAGGGGGTGGAAAAGGAACGCGGGAATCATGCGAGAAAAACCAAAAGCCGACGGAACCAATAATTACGCCTACAACAAACAATTACAGCCGTCTGCAAACAGCCTGCGTAAGAAAATGACGAAAGCAGAGGCAAGCCTCTGGAAATATGCACTGCGAGCCGGACATATTAAGTGCTATCAATTTAGAAGGCAAAGACCCGTGCTGCAATATATCGCAGACTTCCTCTGTAAGGAATTGAAGCTGATCATTGAGGTTGACGGAATAACTCACTTAGACGACGAAACAAGTGAAAAAGATAAACGTAATGCCCGTGCGCTTGAAAGTGCTGGATTTACTATAATCAGGTTTACTGACGAAGATGTATTGAAGAATATGAGCGGTGTTATACAGAGGATTGTGTGGGTAGTTGACATGATAGGGCGGTACAGTCCACCCCCGACACCCCCGCCAGCGGGGGACAGATTCATGGTATAGCCAGCGGGGAACAAGGAAAGACGTCCATGCGTAGCATCTTTACCAGAACAGGGGTTGATGGTAATTTATAGATTCTTAACTTAAAACGTATGCCCCCCTTTCTTAGTAGGTGGGAATAAAGCACAGATGAAACGATACGACAAATATAAGCCTTCGGGAATTGAGTGGATTGGAGAAATACCGGAGCATTGGAATTTGAAAAAACTTAAATATGTGGCAACGGTGCAACCAAGTAATGTTGACAAGAAGAGTATTGAAGGTGAGACAACAGTTTTGCTATGCAATTATATGGACGTTTATAAAAATGAGTTTATTGATACATCAATAAATTTCATGGAAGCAACGGCAACTGATACTGAAATAGAGAAATTTAGAATCATGAGAGGCGATGTATTAGTTACCAAAGACTCAGAAACGCCAGACGATATTGCAAGCCCGGCACTTGTTAGAACTGATTTTGAGAATGTTATTTGCGCCTACCACTTGACACAAATACGACCGAACAAAAACGAGTTAACCGGAGAATATTTATTCAGGTTGTTTCAAGAACACAGATATAATGGACAATTTGAAGTTGCCGCAAATGGCGTAACAAGATTTGGTTTAAGTGTTTCTGCATTTTCAGATGCTGTTGTTCCGCTTCCCTCTATGGACGAGCAAACCGCAATTGCCAATTACCTTGACGAAAAGACCGCTCAGATAGACACGTTGATCGAGAAGAAGCAGAGGCTGGTTGAACTGCAGAAAGAAGAACGGACGGCGATTATCAATCATGCGGTAACGAAAGGCATCAACCCCAACGTCAAACTCAAACCCAGCGGCATAGAATGGCTCGGCGATATTCCAGAGCATTGGGAAATGAAGAAGTTGAAATATGTGGTTTCTAAAGTAGGAAGCGGAATTACTCCTACTGGTGGTGCAAGTGTTTACCAGAATGAGGGCATTCCACTTCTAAGAAGTCAGAACATTTATAATGACGGTTTAAAATTAGATGACGTGGCATATATTTCAGAAAATATTGACGAACAGATGTCTAATAGCAGAATTGAAGATACTGATGTTTTATTGAATATTACAGGTGCGTCAATCGGAAGATGCTCTTATGTACCAAAAGGCTTTGGGAAAGGAAACGTTAATCAACATGTTTGTATTATCAGACCTATTAAGGATTTATTAAGAACAAAGTTTTTACATTCAATAATTATTTCAGGTTATGGTCAGACTCTTATTGATGTATGTCAGACAGGGGCAAACAGAGAAGGATTAAATTTTCAGCAGATTAAAAATTTTGACTTGCCGATGCCTGATATAAAAGAGCAAGAACATATTGTTGCTTTTATCGAATCACACACTTCCCGTATAGATGCTACTTTTTCCAAAATTGAAAAGGAAATAAGGCTTTTGCAGGAATACCGCACGGCTTTAATCAGCGAAGCGGTGACGGGGAAGATAAAGGTGGTATAATCCAAGCCCGAAGGGCTGACATGCTTATAGCCAATGAACAATCATAAACCAACAACCCCGAAGGGGTGAAATGATTATAGGGTGAAATAAAAAAACTATGGCTGGAACATTCACACAAATATACATACAGGCAATATTTACCGTAAACGGCAGACAAAATCTGCTGAAAAAACCGTGGTGTGACGAGGTGTTTAAATATAAGGCAGGAAGAACATCATACGAAGAAAACATTTAAAGAAGAATATATTGATTTTCTAAAAAGATTCAAGATATTGCATGATGAAAGGTTCTTGTTTGAATGGATTGATTGATATATTTTACCCCTTCGGGGTTCAAAATTTTTCTTCTCATCTTTGCTATAATCATAACATCCCTTCGGGATTAAGAAATATGAAAAAATCAATATTTATCAGGAATACCGCACGGCTTTAATCAGCGAAGTGGTAACGGGGAAGATAAAGGTAATATGAGCAAGGAACTTACACCAAAAGAAGGCGATATAATCTTTTACACAACTCCCGATGGAGCAATACACATTGAGGTGTTTTTTCAGAATGAAACCTTCTGGCTGAGCCAAAAGAAGATGGCGGAATTATTTGACGTTGATGTTCGCACGGTAAATGAACATTTGAAAAATATCTTTAAAACCGGTGAACTTGCAGAAGATTCAGTTATCCGGAAAATCCGGATAACTGCCGAGGATGGTAAGAACTACCTCACCAATTTTTATAACCTTGACGCTATAATCGCTGTGGGTTACAGGGTGAACAGCTATCAGGCTACACAGTTCCGCATATGGGCGACCAAGACTCTCCGTGAGTTTATCATCAAAGGTTTCGTACTGGATGATGAGCGGCTAAAACAGGGCAGACGCTTTGGCAAGGATTACTTTGATGAACTGCTTGAACGTATTCGCGAGATACGGGCGTCCGAAAGGCGGTTCTATCAAAAAATTACCGATATCTATGCACAATGCAGTATTGACTATGATCCCAAGGCTGAAATCACGCTGCTGTTTTATAAAACGGTTCAAAATAAACTCCATTGGGCCATAACAGGCAAGACAGCGCCTGAGCTTGTTGCAAGCAGGGCCGATGCCGAAAAACCACACATGGGTTTGCAAACATGGAAGAATGCGCCGAAAGGGAAAATATTAAAATCGGATGTCAGTATAGCCAAGAACTACCTGAAGGAAAAAGAAATCAAGGCGTTAGAACGCATCGTTTCCATGTATCTGGACTACGCCGAAAATCGGGCAGCGCGCCAGATACCCATGAAAATGAAGGGCTGGGTTGAAAAGCTGGATGCCTTTTTGAAGTTCAACGAATATGATATCTTGAAAGACGCCGGGAAGGTATCTCATGAAATTGCTGTAAAACTTGCTGAAAAAGAATATGATAAATTCAGGGTGATACAGGACAAGGCCTTTGAGTCAGACTTTGATAGAGAGATTAAGAGACTTAAAAAAGATTAAATATTATATTTATAGAGAAGGTAGAAACTGTTTTTATTACCACCCTCTCCAAAATCGAAAAAAATAGAGCTTTTACAGGAATACCGCACAGCATTAATCAGCGAAGTGGTAACAGGGAAAATAAAGGTGATATAGTTCATGACTGAAAAAGAATTGCAGGAGTATATTCAACTACACTTTCCAAAAGAAAATGAGCGTTGCGAGTGGAAGGCATTCGGCAACCTTACTCACGACGTATCCGGACGTAAAGGCGAGGATGTAATTTCTTATGTTTCGGCTATTGCCAATATGCGGGGAGGGCATCTGGTAATCGGTGTGGAAGACACAACTCTAAATATAACCGGCATTCAGAACTTTCATGATTACACCCCAGAAAACCTGCCTGCCCGTATAGCTGGAAATTGTACGCATCTTATTACAGAGGGCTTGTATGTTGAAGACTTTACTACTACTGATACTAATAAGAAAGTTTGGATCTTTCATATCCCAAAACATGCGCCACGCAAACCGGTAATCGCGCATAAACAACCATGGCAGCGGTTAGGTGATAATTTAGTGAGATTGACGCCGGAAAGAGAAGATGCAATATTGAGTGAGCCTTTAAGTAACATTGAAGATTGGAGCGCTGTTATCGTGCCTCATGCAACAATAGACGATCTTGATAAGGCCGCAATTGCAAAGGCACGGGAAAACTACAAAAATAAGTTTCCTGAGCAGGAAAAGAACGTTGATCAATGGGATAATATTACTTTTTTGAATAAGGCTAAAGTAACCATTAAAGGAAAGGTTACCCGTGCAGCAATAATCTTATTAGGCAAACCTGAATCGGAGCATTTTATTAGTCCGGCTGAGGCAAAAATACGGTGGCTCCTGAAGGATGCCAAAGGACAAGATAAGGATTATCACATTGAGAGCAGTCCATTTTTGCTGGCAGTAGATAAAATATACGCCAAAGTCCGAAACTTGAAATGCCGCTACATCAAAGATGGCACTTTGTTCCCGGATGAAGTTGACCGCTATGAACCTTTTGTAATCCGTGAAGCTATAAATAATTGTATCGCTCATCAGGATTACACAAAAGGCGGCCGTATCAATGTAATTGAAATGGAGGATCAGTTGATATTTACCAATCTCGGCAGTTTTATCCCCGGTTCTGTTGAAAAAGTAGTAAAGGAAGACGCTCCGGAAGAACATTACCGCAACAGGTTCCTTGCAACGGCCATGTTTAATCTAAAAATGGTTGACACGGCAGGCGGTGGCATAAGAAAGATGTTTAATTTTCAGAAAGATCGCTTCTTCCCCTTGCCTGAATATGAATTATCTGAAAAAAGGGTGAAAGTAACTATCACTGGGAAAGTATTGGATATAGATTATGCTCGCGTATTGGCGCAGAATAAGGAATTATCGTTAGATGAAATCATAATGCTGGATAAAGTCCAAAAGAAAAAGAAACTTACACCCATTGAAGTAAAACACCTAAGAGATAAAAAATTAATTGAAGGCAGAAAACCCAATTATTATATCTCTGCTAAAGTAGCACAAGAAACAGGACAAAAGGCTGCTTACACTAAAAATAGACCCTTTGATAAGGCATATTATTTAGACTTTATCGAGAAAGCTATCAAAGAACATGGTCACGTAGAAAGAAGTGATGTAGATGAATTATTGTGGAATAAGCTGCCAGAATGGATGAATGACAAGCAGAAAAAAACAAAAATAAATAACTTATTATCTGAGCTCAGAAGGAAAAATAGGGTTAGAAATGCCGGGAGTGATAAAAAGCCCAAATGGGTTCTAATAACCACATAATTTATTAGTAATTTATTAGTAATTTATTAGAAACTTATTAGAAAAGGGTTTAAAGAATTTAGCAATAACAAATAGTTATGACTTCTAATAATATACATACCGAAACAACCTTTGAATCTGCTATCATTGAGCATTTAACTGCCAATGGTTGGTATTTAGGCAATGATTCAGATTTCAGCCGCGATCTGGCATTTGATAAAAAGGCAGTGCTGTCATTTATTCGGACTTCTCAGCCCAAGGAGTGGGACAAGCTGAAGTCCTATTACAAAGACGACGCCGAGAACAAATTCATTCAACGCTTGTTTAAAGAACTGGACTTAAGGGGCATGCTGGATGTCATCCGACATGGTATTACCGACAGCGGCGTTAAATTCAAACTGGCTTATTTCAAACCGGATAGCAAACTGAATCCTGAAACGCTTGAACTGTATAAACTCAATAAACTCTCTGTAACCAGACAGGTTCATTTTTCTGCAAAAAATAACAAGAGCATTGACCTGCTGCTTTCTTTAAACGGTTTGCCTGTAGCGACCATTGAATTAAAAAACCATTTCACCGGTCAATCCGTAAGTGAAGCTATGGAGCAATACCGCACCAGCCGCGATCCACGGGAGCTGCTTTTTCAATTCAAAAAGAGGGCATTGGTGCATTTCACCCTCGACCCTGATGAAGTGTATTTCACTACTAAACTTGAGTCAAGCGGCACACGATTCTCCCCATTCAACAAGGGTTTTAAGCATGGAGCAGGCAATCCTCCAGCAAAGGACTATACCACTTACCGCTCTGCCTATTTCTGGGAAGAAATTTTGAATGTGGACAGTTGGCTGGAAATTATCGGCAGGTATGTGCACTTGCAAAAAGATGACTTTACGATTGAGGGAAAGAAATATACAAAAGAATCGTTGCTATTCCCACGCTATCATCAGCTTGGTGCGGTTCGCAGACTTACAGCCGACGCAAAAATGAGTGGCCCTGGCAGGAATTATTTGATTCAGCATTCGGCAGGCAGCGGCAAGAGCAATTCAATTGCATGGCTCGCCTACCGGCTGAGCAGTTTGTACAATGCGCAGGATAAGAAGGTATTTGATTCAATAATTGTAATAACTGACCGAAATGTGCTTGACCAGCAATTGCAAATCACCATCTATCAGTTTGAACACAAAACGGGCGTGGTGCAGCGCATTGATGAGGATTCCAGGCAACTGGCAGAAGCTATTACATCAGGAACGGGCATTATCATTACTCCATTACAGAAGTTCCCCTATGCGCTTAAACATCTGGGAGAAAATTCTGGGCGCAACTATGCGGTAATCATTGATGAGGCGCATAGCAGCCAGGGCGGTGAGGCGAGCAGAAAGATGACTGAAGCGCTCCTTGGGAAGAATGTCTCGCTCGAAGAATCAGAAAAAATCGAGAGTGAGATTGAAAATGGCGTGGAAGATGAGGATGATTACATTCGTGAAACGATACGTAAGCGCGGTCCTCAAAAAAATATAAGCCTTTTTGCCTTTACTGCAACGCCAAAGGCAAAAACAATAGAAGTGTTTGGCTTCAAAAATGATGCAGGCAAATCCCTGCCATTCCATCTTTATTCTATGCGGCAAGCCATTGAGGAGGGATTTATCCTTGATGTGCTGAAGAATTACACTACGTACGAAACCTATTACCGCTTCTGCAAAACCATTGAAGATGACCCAGAACTGAATAAGAGGAAGGCGGTAAAGGCAATTGGCCGTTTTGCAACGCTCCATCCCACAAACCTTGCACAGAAAACTGAAGTGATGGTTGAGCATTTCAGACTGGTTACGATGAAAAAAATAGGAGGCAAGGCAAAGGCAATGGTTGTGTCTTCATCAAGAAAACATGCCCTGAGGTATTACCTTGAGTTTAAGGATTATATTAAAGAAAAGGGCTACACCAACATAAAACCTCTGGTAGCTTTTTCCGGAACAGTGATTGATGACCTCTATCCGGAAGGAGTAACCGAAGCACAGTTGAACAAGTTTGGCGAGAAGGAATTGCCAGAAAAGTTTGCAACGAATGAATATCAGGTCTTGCTGGTGGCCGATAAATATCAGTATGGCTTTGACCAGCCTTTATTGCACACCATGTATGTTGACAAAAAGTTGTCAGGAGTAAAGGCAGTGCAGACCCTTTCACGACTCAACAGAACTTATCCCGGCAAGGAAGATACCTTTGTTCTCGATTTTACGAATGACAGACAAACAATCATTGATTCATTCCAGCCATATTATGAACTGACAGCAATGACAGAAACCACAGATCCGAATCGTTTATATGATCTGAAGGGAAAGACCGATGCAGCGCATGTCTATTACCAGTCTGAAGTGGATGCATTTGCCAGAGTATTCTACAAGCCTGGACATTCATCGGTGAAAGAGCAAGGCACGTTGTACGCATTTATTGATACGGCGGTTGACCGGTTTAATGGTTTGCAGGAAGAGCCGCAGGATGAGTTCAAAAAGTCTTTGACTGCTTTTGTCAGGTTGTATTCATTTCTTTCGCAAATCATGCCCTTTCAGGATGTTGAGCTTGAAAAATTGTATTCGTACGGGCGCTTTCTGCTGACAAAACTGCCCAAGGCAGATTACACGGAGCGATTGAAACTGGATAATGAAGTAGCGCTTGAATATTATCGCTTACAAAAAGTAGCCGAAGGCGACTTGGTTTTGCAGGTTCAGGGAGGGTGTAGCCTCGACCCAACAACAGAGGCTGGTATCAACAGACCAAAAGATGAAAAGGATAAACTCTCGAATATTATTTACTTGCTCAACGAGAAATTTGGCACTGATTTTACTGAAGCTGACCGCTTATACTTTGAGCAGATTGAACAAGCGTTATTTGAGAATGAAGATTTGAAGATAAGGGCACAGAACAATCCGATTGAAAATTTCAAGTACGCCTTTGAAGAGGTATTTATCCAAACACTTATCGACCGGATGGATTCTAATCAGGAGATATTTGACAAAATTATGGAAAATTCAGAATTCAAAAGTGATGTGAAGGACTGGTTGACCAGGAAAATATATCAGCGGTTTAATGAGAAGCAGACATAATCAGGAATATGCCCTTTTTTAAAAGTCGTCGCAGACTTGGCAGCAGTGGAAGACGTACGGCTTTTGCGACAAGAAGCGGAGAGATGTATTCAAAGAATTATTTCTGAGGAGTTAGGCGCTTAGCGCCTAGACATCGACAAAATTTTGTCAATGTTTTGTGATTATTTTGCGTGTCTATAGTTATAACTGCGCTTTGGCGCCACCTTTCACAAGCATAGCCTTGGGAAAGGCGTAGTATCTTAATAAAAATATTTTTACATTTTTCGACAAAAATATAAGAGACTGCAATCAAAACATTGGTATTTTCTGTATCTGTCACCCATTGCCGGGTGAAGACATTGAGAGCGTGCGTATTACTCACTTATTGCAGCTTTCTCTGTCTTCTCCTGTTTATTTTCATTTTTTCCATTCCCGCCTTCGGACACGAGATGCGTCCGGCTTACCTGGAACTTCGCGAAGAGAAGCCCGGCGAGTTCAGCGTGCTGTGGAAAACGCCAATGCTCGGTGAGGCGCGGCTTGCGCTCGTACCTGAATTCTCCGGCGATGCGAAGGTCGTAACACCAGTCACAACACGCACCATTCCGGGTGCGGCGATCCAGCAATGGATGTTACGCGCCCCCGCGCTGCGTGGACAAACGTTACGCATCCGCGGACTAGAAGGCACGATGACCGACACGCTCGTTCGCATAGAGTTCGCCGGCAGCGCTTCGTGGATGCAACGCCTCACACCGCATCAGCCTTCTGCCAAAATTCCCGATCGTGAGTCTTCGTTGGCGATGGCGGGTGTGTATCTCAAACTCGGCGTCGAGCACATCCTCACGGGGGTGGACCATTTGCTGTTTGTGCTGGCACTGCTCATCATCACGCGAGGCGGATGGAAGCTGATGAAGACTGTCACAGCATTCACCATAGCGCACAGCATCACCCTCGCGGCAGCGACGCTCGGTTTCGTGCATGTGCCACAAAGACCGATTGAGGCGGTTATCGCATTGAGCATTGTGTTTGTCGCGGCAGAAATCGTGCATGGCCTGCAAGGACGCGAAGGCGTCACCGCACGTGCGCCGTGGATTGTGGCATTTACCTTCGGACTGCTGCATGGGTTTGGTTTTGCCGGAGCACTGGGCGAGGTTGGCTTGCCGCAGGGACACATCCCGCTGGCGCTGCTGTTCTTCAACGCCGGTGTGGAAGCGGGGCAGTTGCTGTTCGTTGCCGTTGTGCTGTCACTGATCGCGCTGGCGCAGCGCATGAAGCTATCTGCGCCGCGGTGGGCACAACTCGTCCCGCCTTACGCCATCGGCAGCGTGGCGATGTTTTGGGTCATCCAGCGTATCGCAGCTTTTTGAAATGAACCAACAGAGCCAGAGTAATAGCGGGAAGAAACCCGCACATAAATTGCACTTACGGTTATCTGAGGTGTTGTTTATTACGGATATAAACCCCGCAGTTTTTTTGCTTCTGCCACACGACCAATACCCAACATTAATGCGGCGGTACGCATTTCCACACCCTTTTTGTTGGAAAGCGCCAGTACCCTGTTAAACGTACTAACCATAACATCCTTGAGCTTCTTTTGAATATCTTCTTCGCTCCAGAAATAATATTGTATGTCCTGCACCCATTCAAAATAAGAAACGGTGACCCCACCGGCATTTGCGAGGATGTCCGGGACAAGAAAGACCTTCTTATCCCACAAAATCTTATCGGCCTCTGGCGTGGTAGGACCGTTGGCGCCTTCAACGATAATCTTTGCCTTGATTTTATTCGCATTTTCCTCGGTAATCTGGCCTTCAATAGCGGCCGGCACAATCACATCGCAATCCAGTTCAAAGAGTTCCTCATTTGTTATTGCATCTGCCTCTCTCAACCCGACAACGTGCTTATGCTCTTTCAGATGATGCATGAGATAAGGAATAAGAATACCCTTTGGATTGTAAGCGCCACCGCTAACATCGCTCACCGCCACAATATTACACCCTGCGTCATACAGGTCACGGGCAACAACAGAACCTACATTACCCATACCCTGGATAGCAATTCGCAGGCCGCGGAGGTCTTTGTATAAAACGCGTGCTGCCTCTATAATCATGTAAACAACCCCACGTCCTGTACCTTCTGCCCTTCCTAAAGAACCGCCCAACAACAATGGCTTTCCCGTAACTACTCCAGGAACGGTAATACCCTGCTGCATACTGTATGTGTCCATCATCCATGCCATAGTCTGTGAATTGGTATATAAATCAGGGGCGGGAATGTCTTTATCGGGACCGATGATTTGAACAATCTCTGTCGTGTACCTTCGTGTCAAACGTTCCAGCTCACCCTGTGACATCTCCTCCGGGTTGCATTGAACCCCACCCTTAGCGCCGCCATAAGGCATGTGCATGAGAGCACACTTCCATGTCATGAGCATGGCAAGGGCTGAAACCTCATTCAGGTCAACATTGGGGTGATAGCGGATACCGCCTTTGGAAGGACCGAGGGTAATATCATGCTGTACCCGGTAACCCCGGAATACTTTTACTTTACCACTATCCAATCTGACTGGTACAGAAACAATAAGGGAACGTTTCGGATA
>JAXMAC010000101.1:0-12198 GCA_046350595.1 Candidatus Brocadiaceae bacterium
GAGGATAGATGTGTTTGAAGATTGGTGCTTTATTATATCATTGTGCTGTATAACCTCAACCAAATTATCCCTCGCACAATGGGTAGATGCAGGATGTCTGCATTCTCGGATACAACCTTCTACAGGGTAACCCCTTTTCTCATCCCTTGGAGCTTAAGTATCCCACTTGACAGTATTCTTGTATTCCTATAAACTTCGCATGAATAGTAAAGGTAAATACCATGAGAGAGTAGAATTCGACAACTTAAGGATAGGAGGATAACGATGCCAAAGCAGGTAGTTTTGAAATTTCCGGTTGAGTTGCCGGAAGAAGGTGTATTGGACAAAAAGGCTTTAAAAAAAGGGAAAGAAGCCATAGTATTGGAACATTTGCGAGAGGGTAAGATATCACAGGGAAAGGCATCCGAGCTTTTAGAAATAGACAGGCATGCTCTTTTTGATCTGATGGCTAAACATGATATACCAGTAATCGATATGACTGAAGAAGAATTAAAGGAAGAACTTTCTAAAGACGTTCTTTGAAGGAATGGAAAATGATTGTGGTTTCAAACTCAGGGACAATTGTTTAGAACTTTTAAGACACGTATTGCAAGAGATTAAAATTCCTAGGGATTGATTGAAAAAAATAAAGCCAATAGTGGATGAATTAAGGCGAACGGGGTTACGAATAAAGGACTCTCTTTATCAAAAATTTCTTCAGGAGATAGGAGAATAATGCAGATGGGTCGAATTAACTATTTTCATGAGATGGGTATTTGGTGTCATTTTACTATTTCCACCGATGTAGAATAAAAAGGCACTGTGACCTTGCTAAGGGGTATTGGCGCCTCATCGGCCTTCTTGGGGAATATTAAATATTCAATCATGTCCAGTTTCAGTGTTAGCTTTTTAAAAGCTGCTTTGCGAGGGATTTTATATTTATAATAAAATGATTTGCACTCTCCCGGCAGTAATCTCTCATCCTTTACCTCTGTCGGGTATGTGGGGAATTCAAAAGTCCGCGTGATAAAATATTCCTTCAAACCCTTTTCCTTCCCATTTTCATCCAGTACCGCCACACGGGCGGCAATACCCCTGACCGGTCAGCCTGTCGGCACGCGGTGTCCAGCCCCAGTATTGGTAACCCTTATTTCTACCTTTACTTTATCTCCAGGTTTATAGGCATCCTTTTCTGATTTCAATTCTACTTTTAGAGCCTGTCTTAATTCTTCCGGGCTGCGAGAACTCTTCTGGTCATGCATTCTATAGACACGTTTCGGTCTTCCCAACGAGGCAAACCCTTCCTTTCTTTCCATATGACAATCCTGACATGTCTCTTTTTTCCCTGATATTTTGTACTCATCGTTGGTAGAGCATGTCTTTTTGACCCTCGCCCGTGGAAAACCCCAGGAGTGGCATGTGTAACAGAACTCAGACTTCTGAAAAGACGGATCATATTTAACCGGGTGGGGTGCTTCCCCCTCTTTTATCTCCCGGGGCCCGTACAGGGTTTTATTCCTCAAGTGACAAACCACGCACGTCACCCCCTCCTTTATAAGCATCGTATCAAAATCCCGATTCTTTATTGCAACAAAAGGTAAAGGGCCCGTTTCTTTAAAACCCCTTAATATTTTGGGCTTTTGTTCCAGCATGGGAAAATGGCAATTGGAGCAGAAGGGTGGATTATTCCTTACCGTCCAGCATGCCTGAAAGACGGGGCTTGTCGATGATTTGCTGTGCATTGATTCCCGCCACTGGTCATATATTTCTGGATGGCAATCTTTACATGAGTCGGCGCTATGTAAAGGAATATTTTGGGGCAACTCTAACCGGGGGATGTAATTTGATGGACCAATAAATGTGACACAGGCATCATTGCCCCATAAGACATGGGTGGTAATTATACTAACTACCAGGATAGATATTATTTTGAGTGTACGCATGTTTATCTCATCCATTACTCTGCTGGCAATAACAAAGTTATCTTTGAAGGCATTCGCGTTTACTACCCATTATTTGATTCTCGCCATAGGTGCCCCTCGTACAATTACCCTATTGCAATAAAAGGATTCCGGTATTTGGGTCTTCTTGCATCTGTTGTATGGTTTCGTAAGGAGTTTCATGACTGTGTTATCAATAACTGATGTTCACGGTCTGCAGCATAGCTTAAACATGCCTGAATGTCTTCCTTCGTTAAGTAAGGAAAATCCTTTAGTATTTCTTGTATGGTCATACCAGATGCTAAATATGATAATACATCATATACCGTGATGCGCATACCACGAATACAAGGCTTACCACAGCGTTTGCCAGGCTCAATGGTTATTATTTCTTGATATTTCATATTAGGTTTAAAAATCCTGAGTAAAATATTTAAAATTTATAATAGGGTAAGGAATAGTACCAAAGTGATATTAACTATATCTGAATACAGACCTTTTTTCAATTTTGATCCCTTAATAAAAACCTAAAACTCAACCTTCAAACCAAAGCTGGTAAGAAAGGCATCGTAATCACCTAAGAGCAATGGCTCAGCCTTATCGTCCTGCAGGAGGTATCTTGAATTAACAAAGAATGATAAAATCGTATCAGGTGATCGCAGATACTTGTAATCAATCCCCATAAACGGCGCTGATTGGAAGAAATCGGCATTATGTGACTCGGAGAAAAATTTACCATCAACCGCTAAGAAGGTATTTCCCACATTAAAATACATCTTAGACTTGAGCCGGTAAAGTATCGGATAGCCGTATGTCAGGGAAACGGCATTCACATCAAAATCCATATTATTAGCGTCATCCGTTTTACGTCTGTATTGATAAAGCGAATACCCCAGAGTTACCTTGTGATTATATGGCAAATCAGAGGCAACACCTATTCCTCCGTGGGATATACTCCCCTTCTTTCCAGTTCCTTCTTCTGTTCTGATACCAAAGAAAGGCTCTATAAAACCAGGTTTTTGGGCGTTGTCTGCCTTTGAACTTTCTATCTGTCGTAAATAATCCATGTCTGCAAAAAGCCTTGTAAAAGAAAGGATTCCTGGGAATGGATAATCAAGATGCAGTCGTACCCCCTCTCTATTTTGGGGATACTTCTTTGCATCATGGAGCTGCCAACTGTTCGCATACGTTGTGAAATAGGGAAGTTCGTAAAAGAGGCCGGGAGATTGGACATCACCGGGACTTTCCATCTTTATCACAAATGGATCATATTTTGGTTCGACCCATATGCCTTCCAGGTTAAAACTTACTCTCCCTACCGTACCACTGATACCTGTATTGAACAGATTTCCATGAACATCGACTCCGTCGCTTCCGATAGGCCGATAAATACTATGGGCATAGGCAGCCCATGCCTTATAGGTTGGCAGAAAATTATAAGAGTAATCAGCCCCAAGGACAAACTCGTCCTGCCTCCCTACTTTATTATAAGGAGCTTCCCACCGTACAGGATTACCGTCCACCGTACCCTGCAAGGGCGAGTCTATTTCTGATGTCGATGCACCCCTGTTAAACGGGCTCATAAAATTGAAGCCAAATTTCATATCTTCATATTCCCTTCCCAGATAGAATCCACCCAACCAACTGGTAGAGCCGGAGTCTTCTGGTAATTCTGCAAAGTATACCTCGTACAGGGTTGAAGGGATAAAGAAGGGATTATAAAATCGCCTGACAACATTAACCCCATAAAAGGGTAAATAGTCCGGCCCGTAAAAGGTTGGATTAGGTTCGCCCTTGAGTACATAATCACCCACGTGCAGCGGGGTGAAGGCGCCCACGGACATAGTCGTATCTAATGGTTGATACCGAGCCCAGAACGTATTGAGCGAGACGTCGTTTGAGTGTCCTACAAAGGGATTAGAAAAATACGGAGGTGTAACTCCCCAGATATCTCCTACACCGGCATCACCTCCCAGACCATATGCATCTACCTCCATGCCCATTGTCCAATCCTCTGACATATCCGCATAGACACCTGCCCTTGCCCTTGTCGTTATTGCTGCACCTTCTTCAATGGGAAATACATTTAGTGGTCGGGGTAGTGTATATGTTGGCTCCCCCTCTTTATGTGCCCGCTGGGTAAGAAATCCCATCGTATAATCAAAGGCGCCTTGAGTTTTTGCCGTAGCATCTTTGAAATTAACGTCAATACCCGTCGCTATAGATTCAACACTAAAATTAGTTCTGTATCTATCCGATTCGGGTTTTGTTTGAAACCAACTGGATTCTGGCTTTATCTCTTGAAGTGCATCGGCAATTCTATCCATATCTAAACTAAGCATGGGAGATCTGAGATATTTATCCCTTACATCTTCAGTCTTTTTTTTACTTGCTCCAATCTTTTCCAGTTCTCTTCTGAGTATTCTGACGGGTGTTCCCGGACCGCTACTGAAGGTTACAATGCCGCTTTTGTCCACGACAAAAGTATTTGTTTGTGGTCAGGTCTCAGGGATATATTTACCCACGTAATCCTTTACAACCTTAAATTCTGTATCAATCAGGAATGGGAAAGGCACATCTATCCTCTCAGCAAATTCTATAGTTTGGGCAGCTTTAGTTAACATGCTTATGGCAAGAATCTCAACCCCGTAATCTTCCAGCAGACCTTGCATAACCTTTGCCCTGCCTTCACAGCCACCGCAACAATCGGAAAACCAGATGATGACCGGTTTTACTCCCCGATATGCAGATAATGTATAATTTTTGCCCTGAGTGCTGGGAAGCGTAAAATCAGGGGCTTCGGTACCAACCTGTACAGTGTCTGCATTCGCACAGGTCATGCCATAGAGAGCAACATGCAAGATAGCAAGACAGAAAGAGAATAAATAAATTTTAGTATTCAAGTTTGTTCACCCACTCAGGATATCTCATTCCTTCAACGGCGTCATACGGAGGAGTATAAGGCTTAATGTCAATGAGGGGTGTTCCATCCAGCACGTCTAACCCTTTAACTCTGAGTATATTCCCGTTTCTTTCAATTACTTTTACAGTAGTCATGCCCATAGGATTTGGTCTCCACGGGCAGCGGCAGGCAAATATACCTACCTCCGGTACATCTTTTCTCCCTTGCGGTCTCATTTTAAGTTTGACCTTATCTACTTTATCCAACCAATAAAGGACGATAAGATGGGAATATTCGTCAATTCCTTCCAGACCATCTAAATAGCCAGTATCAACGACTATTTCTGTGATTAAATCCTGCCACCCGCCAAATTTGGGTTGTTTTACGGGACTTTTGATATAACCTATGGACTTTAATTGCATAACATTTCTCCTGTGATGCTAAAGTTTTTTGTGATCTACCCTTCAAACTCATTGATAAGATTTAGATCTCTTTTGGTTTGCAAATAACACTATAAATCATGTTTTTCTACCCGGTAACCCTCCGCTTGCCATTCACGAATACCGCCTTTCAAGTGGTACAGTTCTTTTAATCCTTTACCTTTTAATATCTCGCATGCCTTGGAACTGCTATTTCCGCTTCCACAATGAACAATAACTTTTTTATCCTTGGGAATCTTATGGATATGCTGTTCAAGCTCCTGAACAGGAATTAGATTAGCACCTTTAATATGTATTTCGTTATATTTCTCCTTAGTTCTGACATCTACGATGATCACGTTTTTTTCCTTATCAATCAATTCCTTTGCCTGTTTAGCTGATATATCTTTTACTTCATTAGAGTTCTTTTTTACATCCATTTAAATCCTTCCTTTAAATACGTTATAAGTTCATGCCATACATGATTTTGTTGATTTATTACCTTCCTTTACCTTCGTGTTGCTATAACTTCAAGATATTCTGACTCAACGTGCGTTGTATTGTCCTTCGCTTGGTTATGCTCTAACCATAGCCGCTCTAGATCACGACGCAGAGCCGCTTGTTTTTCATGGTTGTCGGTGAGCGCTTCGAAAGCCCGTTGAGTTGGGCCGTAGTAAACGCGCCAGAATTCCACTACGTCAGCGGGAGCAAAAGGAAATTTGAAGGAAATGAGCCGCCGAGTTAGCCGCAGGTCTGAAATGTTCTCCCGCAGTCTTTCGTGCACAGTTCCTTCATCTCCCCATAGAACGGGTGACGGCATAAGAGGCGAGGGTGGCACATGAGCGGCGGTAGTCTTGAACACCTGACCGATAAAGCCAGTGGGTGTCCAGTTTGCCAGCGCAACACGGCCACCAGTTCGGCAAACGCGCGTCAACTCCGCCGCCGTCTTTTCGGGGTGAGGCACGAACATCACGCCGAACATGCTCACGACGGTATCGAAGGACACATCGTCATAGGGTAACTGTTCCGCATCGCCTTCGTCGAATTGAATCGTCAGCCCTTCTGCCTGAGCGCGAGATCGTCCTTGTTCAAGTAAATTGATGGCAATATCTACGCCAGTGACGACTGCGCCCATGCGTGCGGCTGGAATAGCCAGATTACCAGTCCCGCATGCCACGTCAAGCACGTGCGTCCCCTGTGCAGGATTGAGGCGTTCAATAAACTCGGCGGCACCTGATTCGTAAGACTTAGCAATTTGTGTGAAATCACCAGTCATCCAGGTGGCTTTCAAACGGCCCTTAAAAGATTCCACCTCCGGCGTTAATGTACTCGTGCTCATAGTATGACTCCTCGTAAATGTAAAAGATATGTAATTGTTCGTATTAATTGATGCAATTTATACTGTAGCCGCCCAAACGGTATTGAAAGCATCGAACCGAGACAGAGGAGCTAAACTACATATCCACCGGCAGACCAATATGATCCCATTGCTCCATGCCGCCCAGCAGTACAGCAACATCCGCAAATCCCGCTTTTGTGAGCAACTCTGCTGCCATCATTGAACGACGGTCGGTACGGCAGACAACAACAATAAATCGTTTCTTATATGCCTTCAACTCATTCAAGCGGCGAGATAAATCCTCAGTGGAGATGTTTATGGATCCAGTGATGTGGCCAAGGTCTCCAACGTATTCCTCTGCACTTCTAACATCCAGTACAAGCACGTCTTCTCCTTTATCCAACCGCTGTTTGAGTTCAGCAGCGCTGAGCATGAGCGCAAGTTTTTTGCGCAGGCGTTTGATGAGCCGTGGTAGAAATGCTACAAGGGCGAGCAGTCCTAAGCCCAGGAGTGCTTTCTGTACCACGTCCTCGTCACCCGCCACTGCATTGCGCCCAGCATATCCGAGGTAGGTGTAAGCTACAGCGCCGGGCAGCATGCAAACGTAGGACGTAACGATGTAATGGAACAGGCGGATACGCGTAAGCCCCAGGGCATAGTTCAGCAGATTAAAGGGAAACAGCGGAACCAGACGAACGAAGGCAACAAAGCGCCAACCCTCCACTTCTACGCCTTCGATCAACTGCCTTAACTTACCACCAGTCTTGCGAAATATCAAATCGGATGCAAGATAGCGGGCGATAAGAAAGGCCATTGTGGCGCCGATAGTTGCACCTGTCAGACTGTAGAACGTTCCCCAAATAGGTCCGAAGAGAACACCGCCCGCAATTGTCAGAACTGACCCCGGCAAAAACAACACCGTTGAGATCGCATAAATACCCACGAACAGAAGAGGGGCCATGATCCCTGTACCTGCAAGCCAACTCTCAAGTGCGGCGACATCGAATTGCTTGCAGTAAGTAACCGCAGTTGCAATCCCGGCTATCAGAGAGACGAACACGATAATGCGAATAATGTTAGTAACTTTCATTACCTTATTCCTTATTTACGGCGATCAATCGTATAACCACCTGCCTTACCAAGAAAGGGAATTGCTAACATACCTGGCAGAATTGCACAACGCTTTGTATCTCGAAAATTCCATAGGCCAATGGTCATACCTTCGTGTCCCATGCGTGGTTGTTTGCGATATGTGCCGAGGAATCTGTCCCACAATGGAAAGTTAAATCCGAAATTGGAGTTGGTCTCATCAATATATGTCGAATGATGTACCCGGTGCATTTCTGGTGTTACAACAATCCAACGCAGCACTTGATCCACATTACGAAATATACGAACATTGCCGTGATTGAACATGGATGTGGCATTCAGGAGTACTTCGAATATGATTACAGCCAGCACGGGTGCACCTATAACCAAAACCACTGCAAGCTTGATTAGCATGGATAGCATGATCTCGAAAGGATGAAATCGAATTCCCGTGGTAACGTCGAAATCCAGATCTGCATGGTGCATGCGATGGATTCTCCAGAAGATAGGTATGGCATGGAATATCACATGTTGCAAGTAGATGATAAAGTCCATGACAAATACTGATAATGCAACAGCGAGACTATATGATATCTGGAAATAATTAAAAAGCCCCCATCCGTGCTCATGAGCAAATGCTGCCATACCAACAGCGGCAGCAGGGAATACGATACGTACCAGGAAGCTGTCAAGGAATACGATGCCGAGATTATTAGCCCAGCGGAGCATTTTTGAGACTGTGAGTCTTCGCCTTGGCGCCACAAACTCCCACAGGGCCATAATCAATAAGATACCAAAAAAGAATACAAGTCGAATAGCTGCCTCATATTTTATAACGAATTCGCTAACGCCCAGGGTTCTTGCCTGGTGGTAAGTAGTATCTATAAACTTCAAGAATATGTTCAAATAATCCATCATATGATAAACAACATAAGATACTTGATGAATTTACGATGCGCCATCTTCATGTATTTTACAATCTTTCCGGAATTTCCTGTATTTTAGCTTAAAGCACTTGCTAAAATACTGCCACTTGTGATATATGTAGTATAAATATATTTGGATATATTATAATATTATCATATGACAATCAAATAAATTTCTAAAAACGGGAGTAACAAATGAACAAATTAGACATCAGAGACAAAGCAGAGATTCTAAAGCTCTTGGGCCACCCAACTCGACTATTGATCTTGGAAGAACTTGCTAAAGGAGCTAAGTGTGTAACTGACATCCAGGATTTATTGGACATTGAACAATCTAACCTCTCTCAACATCTTTCAGTATTGCGGAGACTCAAAATAACAGATTTTTATGAGGATGGAGCGCTACGTTGTTATTACATTACACGACCCAAGATGGTAGATACACTCTTTGCGTTCCTTTCTGGCAATTATCCTGTTATACGCTGTTCACGTGAAGAGGTGCGCAAAGAAGGTGAAAGACGACGGACAAAAACATCAGAAAGTAACTAATCTTTTGTCGTAGGGGAGCCAAAGAGGTTATAAAAACGTAACTGTTTTAAACATTTCTGGTTACACTATCAAAGATGTGAAATCAAAATTAGTCGACATATCGGGTAAGGTTACGTGGAGTGCGGCTGGTATCACTGGTTTTGATTCTAGAGAAAAATATGACATCCGGCCTGGCTGTGCTGTTTTTCATTCCATTTCCTTTCCTTGTCGCGTAATCCATTCCAGCTAAAAATATTTTTATAAAACATTTGACAAACTCGCTCTTTTATAATATTTTAATTAAGTAATTACTAAAATACTTAATTAAACAGGAACGCAAGAAAATGAACTTAGAACCTGCTGAAATATTTAAGGTATTGGCCGTGGAAACACGAGTGAGAATAATTGATCTCCTGAAATCCAAGGGGCCACTTGGCGTCAAAAATATTGCGGAACTGGTTGGTATAACACCCGCCGCTGTATCGCAACATCTAAAAATATTGAGACAATCGGGTCTTGTCAGGAGCGAAAGAAAGGGATACTGGATACCGTATTCCATAGATGAAGAGGTGTTAGAAAATTGCCGGCAGATATTGAACGAAGTTTGTACATGCGGGTGCCGGGGAACAGACAAATTCAAAGATAAAGAGCTGCGTGAAACAAGTTTAGAATCACTTAGGAAATATGAGAAGAAGTTGCGAAATGAACTGAGAACTATCAGAGAAAGGGTTAAAGAAATAGAGTCCAAAAAGAAGTAGATAAATTTTTATTTTTTTACCATAATTTGCTGTAGAGATTATCAAAGTTTATTATATGCCCAAGCCGGCATAACTTTTAGCAACCATGCTATAATTCGCCATCGCTTTGTAATATAGGCATGTTTCTTCTTGCCAGTAATTGCCTTGAAAATTTGGCGGGCTGCTTTTTCCGGAGGTGCAACCCAAAATAATCCATCTCCTTTTGCCATCGCCGTATCTACAAAACCCGGTTGTATTTCTGTAATAGTAATTGCCATGCCTGACTTACTTGCCTTTTGTCTTAATCCTTCAAGATAATTCGATACAAAAGCCTTGGATGCATTGTATGCCGGCGCTTCACGAGACCCTCTAATTGCTGCAATAGAAGAAATGCCGGCAATGTGCCCCGAACCTTTATTAGAGAAATATTTAAAGGCAGTATTCGCAATAGCGGCAAATCCTGAAATATTTACATCGATTGTTTCTTTTTCCTGTTTCCAATCAAGTTCGGGGTTTATAAATCCGACACCGGAACTAATAACGATTAGATCCATTCCACCCATTTCCCGGATAAGCTCTTTTAAGAGAGTTATCGCTTCTTCCGATTCAGCGACATCAATTCTCTTAATGTATGACCCAGAGATTTCTCTCTGGAGATTGGATAATAGTTCAATTCTTCTCCCTGCCATTCCGACGACATAGTTGTTCAGGGACAATATCTTTGCCAACTCTCTTCCTATTCCAGAAGTGGCCCCAATTATAATTGCTTTTTTCATATAAAGAGATTACAATCCTCCTTCTGCTTCAAATTGATGAACCCGAATTCTACCGACCTCAACAATCCAAAGCTTTTTCCCGACTGGCATTTGAGTAAGTGCTTGCAGAAATTACTGTACCAATTGTTCCAGTAAAGCAAAACTTGGATTCCGTGGGATACGAATGACAACTATTCCACTTGATGAACTCGGCGGAAAGCGGGTTACATCCGCAAAATCCAAGTCCAGCGTTATCAGACAACGTTTTTCCTTACAGCATACCTCATAAAGATTTTGATCCAAACATCCTTGAAGTTTTTGATCACGGACTGTTTGAATGTCATGTCCTGCTGCACGAAAATTTTCTTGTGTTCGTATTCCAAAATTCTCGTCGAGTTTAAACTTCATCCTGTAGTCTCGGTTGGTATTTCAACATATCGTTCTCGCGTCATCTCAGCTCCATATGCGATAGCAGCCCTGACATCTTCCTCCGTCAGATGAGGATATTCTACAAGAATCTCCTCAATACTCATCCCATTGGCTAGAAAATCAAGAATCAGTGATACCCAGATGCGAGTACCACGAATGCAGGGCTTACCGAAGCAGATGCCCGGATCGATGGAAATACGTTGTAAAAGCGGATTCATATTTGTTTCTCCCATTTTAAAATGCTGGATATCTGTCTTACACACCTCATGTTCAGTGGTATTTTATGCCTTTTGGGTAATATAATCAACTCATTTGCTACAGGAAATAAGGAGTTGCGTCTTCCGACGTTCATTTCCTGTTTCATTTCTTTGCTTCCGCAAATATTACTACAAACAGCCCCTTCCCGAAACCTTTTTCGATAGGTTCCAGGGTTTGAATTTCACCAGGATTTCTGAGAATGGTTTGAACAATTTTAAATTTTTCAAATTTAAAATCCTTCAGCCAATCCAGCACTTGATTCACAGAGTAAAATTTCGCATCCCTGTAAAATTTGCTTGTCAATCTTTTTTCTTTATAAAGCCTTCCCAACGGACTATCTTCGTCCAGCATACCTATTATTATTTTCCCATCCGGTTTAAGAATTCTTTTGATTTCTCTTAATGCCTGGAAAGGATTTTCTACGAAGCAGAGCGTTGTCACTATGAGCGCAAAATCAAAGGAATTCTCCTGGAATGGAAGGTGTTCTGCCTTTGCCTCATAAACATGAATCCCCCTCTTCCTGGCAATTTCAGCCATTGCCTTTGCAGGTTCAACGCCGACTTTTATCCCAAAGGGAATTGAAAAACGACCCGTCCCCACCCCGATCTCTATCCCTTTTCCTGTTTCTGGTATGAATTTCCTTACAGCCTCCACTTCTGATTGATAAACCCACTTATGAGTCTCAAACCACTTATCATATTCCAGTGCTGTTTCTTCAAAAACATTCATAAATTTAGAAATAATATCCTTAACCTTCTTTACGAAGACGCTCACAGCGGGCTTCATAATCGGGCATAACACTGCCTAAAAGTTTCCAGAAATTCTCTGAATGATTGATATATTTGAGATGGCAAAGTTCATGGGCGACCACATAGTCAACAAGTGATAGGGGTGCCA
>JAXMAC010000102.1:0-11986 GCA_046350595.1 Candidatus Brocadiaceae bacterium
GGCAATTCATGAATTGCCACTACCGTATCAAAAGTAGCCGAAGGCCTAATTTATTGTTGGTTTGGGATTTTTCTTCATGGAAAGGGAAATCCGTCGCCTCTTCATGTCCACCTCCAATACGGTAACGGTCACCTTCTGATGTACTTTTACGGCATCATTTGGGTTCTTTACGAATTTGTCTGCAAGCTCACTGATATGCACAAGGCCGTCCTGATGCACGCCAATATCCACAAATGCCCCAAATGCCGTAATATTGGTAACAATGCCGGGAAGGCTCATGCCCGGGTTTAAATCTTCCATTTTTTCTATGCCCTCTGCAAAGCCGAATGTCTCAAATTTCTCTCTGGGGTCTCGACCCGGCTTGGATAGTTCGGCCATAATATCGGTCAACGTGGGGAGTCCGACGTTATCCGTTACGTATTTATTGAGAGTAATTTTCTTTCTGAGAGATTCATTCCGCATCAGGTCTATTACGGCACATTTCAGGTCATTTGCCATGGTATTTACGATAGGGTAACTTTCAGGATGGACGGCGCTTCCGTCAAGGGGATTTTCACCATTTGGTATGCGTAAAAAACCTGCCGCTAATACGAAGGTGTTTGGACCCAAACGAGGGACTTTCTTGAGTTCTTCTCTCGACCTGAATGGGCCGTGTTCATTGCGGAATTTTACAATATTTTCAGCAAGTTGCGGCCCTAAACCTGAAACATACGTAAGAAGTTGCTTGCTGGCCGTGTTTACATCAACCCCTACCATGTTTACGCAACTGATCACCACGTCATCAAGGCTCTTCTTTAACGCATTCTGGTCTACATCGTGCTGGTATTGTCCGACTCCTATGGATTTTGGATCGATCTTCACCAGTTCTGCAAGGGGGTCCATGAGACGTCTTCCTATGGATACGGAACCGCGAACGGTCACGTCATAGTCAGGAAACTCCTCACGCGCTACCTCTGAGGCAGAATAAACTGATGCGCCACTCTCGTTTACCATGACCACAATAGTGTTTTTAGGGATATCCAATGAACGGACAAATGACTCAGTCTCCCTGCCTGCCGTGCCGTTTCCTATGGCGATCGCTTCTATCTGAAATCGGTTGCACAAATCTATGATTTTAGAAGCTGCACTGGCAAGGGACTCTTTCGATGACTGGTGGGGATAGATGGTATCGGTATGGAGGAGTTTCCCCTGTTTATCAAGACAGACTACCTTACAACCCGTGCGAAAGCCCGGATCAAGGGCAAGGATATTTTTTTGGCCAAGAGGCGGCGCAAGGAGGAGTTGTCGCATATTTTCGGTAAATACCCTGATGGCCTCTTCGTCTGCACGCTCTTTTGTGGTAAGTCGTATTTCTGTTTCCATAGAAAGGGAGAGGAGTCGCTTGTAGCTATCTTGGACGGCTATTTTGACTTGTTGTGAGACTAATCCTGTCCCTTTTATAAAAAGTCCTTCCAGCAATGAAAGCGCCTTGTCTTCCGGAGGACTGACGTGGAGTGACAGGAATCCCTCTTTTGCCCCGCGTCTCATGGCAAGAACCCTGTGAGAAGGCGCTTTGGGTACAGGCTCTTCCCAGTCAAAGTAGTCCTTGTACTTTATGCCCTCTTCCTCCTTGCCGGGTATTACCTTTGATTTAAAAACACCTGCCGTCAGATACAGTTCACGCATCTTTCCACGGGTTTCCTGGTCTTCATTTACCCACTCTGCAATGATATCACGCGCCCCGGCAAGGGCGTCCTCTGCTGATTCAACGCCTTTTTCTGCATTGACAAAGGCGGCAGCTTCCGATGACGGATCAATATCTTTCTGCTCAAAGATGAGCTTTGCCAAAGGTTCGAGTCCCTTTTCCTTTGCAATGGTTGCCCGTGTGCGGCGTTTGGGGCGGTAGGGGAGGTAAATATCCTCAAGGATAGCCAGGGTTTCAGCCGCATGCATCTTTTCTTTTAATTCATCGGTCAGCTTTCCCTGTTCTTCCAGCGCCTTAATAATGGCATCGCGCCGTTTATCGAGTTCTTGTAATTGGCTCATGCGATCGCGGATGGTGGTGATGGCAACCTCATCGAGACTGCCGGTCGCCTCTTTTCTATATCGTGCAATAAAGGGAACCGTAGCGCCTTCTTCAAGGAGCAGAGCGGTTGCCTGGACTTGTTTAAGTTTTACGTTGAGTTCACCGGCAATCTTAAGAATGTGTGCTTCGTTCATGGTATCCTCTGATTGATTAAATAGTTTTACACTTCCCTACAAAAGACGCAATGTCCCAAGGGTGATAAAAAACCAAATGCATTTTTTTTCGACTGACGCAGAGCGTCGTGTTCGTCGTTCCCACGCACAGCGTGGGAACGAGTATTAATATTTAACTACAGGCAATAGCAGTAAACAGCGCCGGTCCCATGGAGAGCACATCTTCATCGAGCATGAACCGGGAGCTGTGTAAGGGATGGATTGTTCCTTTTTCCAGATTTCCTGAACCAAGAAATGCGAAGGCGCCTTTTATTTTCTCCAGGTAGTAGGAAAAATCTTCACCTCCCATTTTGGGGTCTATGTTTTCTGCTGCTTTAATTCCAAAGAGTTCAATAATCTTGTTCCGCATAAAATCCACCTGTGCGGGGGGATTATTCAAAGGCGGGTGTCCCCTCAGATATTCAAATTGATAGGTTGCATTATTGTATGAAGTAATCCCTTTTATCGTCTCTTCGAGCAGGGTCGGCATTCTGTATCTTAATTCCTTTGAGAGCGTTCTCACCGTCCCGGTAATCCTGACCTTATCAGGGATGACGTTAAAGGTGGTTCCGCCGGCTATTTGGCAGAGCGAGACTACGCACGGGGATAAGGGGTTTACCTTGCGGGATGTAATGGTCTGGATTGCCAGAATTACCTCGGCGGCAATGACCACAGGGTCTACACACAGGTGAGGGGTGGATGCATGACCGCCTTTTCCTATGATGGTGATAACAATGCGGTCTGTTGCCGCCATAGTGGGTCCAGCACGTAATCCGAAGATGCCCGATGGAAGGTTTGGCTCGATATGGAGTCCGTAGATCTCTTCCACATCATGTAAAACACCCTGTTCCACCATGAGTTTTGCCCCGCCCGGGTGTTGTTCTTCACATGGTTGAAAGACAAACTTTACCCGTCGTTTGAGTTTGTTTTTCATTCCGGCCATGAGTTTGGCTGCGCCCAGGAGCATGGCCATGTTGGCGTCATGTCCGCAGGCGTGTGCAACGCCTTCGTTCTGAGACTTATATTCGAGATCATTTTCTTCTGTCATTGGCAGGGCATCCATATCGGCGCGAAAGGCAACGGTGGTTGTTGCGCCATCAACGTCGAGGATGCCAACGATGCCCGTTTTTGCAACATCGGTTTGTACCTGGAGTCCCAGCCTTTTCAATTCTTCTGCAATAACGCCCGATGTGCGGATTTCTGTAAAGCCCATTTCCGGATGTTTGTGAAAGTCCCGCCGCATCTGTATGATGTAATCATGTATATCGTGCGCACGATTTCGTATTTCTTGTAAAAGTGTGTTGTCTTGCATGGTTGTTGGTAGAAATTGTAAGTTTATATCAAATACATGAAAACTCAAACGCAATGTCATTAAGTTAAGGATTATTTGATTAAAACAACCCCCTTTATCCCCCTTTTCTAAGGGGGACTTTTACGGCAGGTAGCTTAACTTGATGACATTGAATTCAAACGATTAAAGAATCGGCTCGTTCCCAAACTCTGTTCGGGGAGATTGCTTCGGAAAAGAACCTCGCAATGACACGTACTTATGCACCTTGATGGCACACGGCACATTGTCATTGCGAGCGGAGCGGAGCAATCTTTCCATCATAAACAAATGTGATGGTGAAAAACTTACACAAAAAAGAAGTTTTTACAGAGTAATACTATAACACACCCCCAGCCCCTCTTTTCAGAGGGGAGTTGTAGAGACGCAAGATTTTGCGTCTCTATCTGTGTATTTTCAAAGTCGCCGAAGGCCTAATTCATTTACACAACCCCCAATCCATTACCATCCGGTAAGATCAGTTTTCCCTTATCAACCGTAACACCAGTATAGGGGTCATTGGTGACAAGAAGATTTCCATCAAGGTCAACGTAGTCTACCAGGGGTGAGAGGTGGGCTGCTGCAGTGATGGACACAGAGCTTTCAATGTTGCAGCCGATCATGATCTTCATGTTATGCGCACGGGCTGTGTGGATCATTCGGAGCGCTTCCCGCAATCCTCCGCACTTCATGAGTTTTATATTGATGCCATCAACAAGACCCGACAAGGGCGGTATATCTTTTGAATCCCGCACGTCTTCATCTGCAAAGACGGGAATTTTTACCGCATTTCTCAGCTTCCGGAGCGATTCAAGGCTGCCGACGGGAAAGGGCTGTTCTACCAGTTCAACGCCAAGTTCTTCCATAAGGTTTAATTTTTGTATTGCCTCATCAGCCGTCCAGCCTGTATTGGCGTCTACGCGGAACGTGGCGCGGGTAATCTTGCGTAATGCTCTTAATATTTCTATATCATTTTTGAAACCTACTTTTATCTTGAGCATGGGAAAATCCCTTGCTTCTGCAACCTTTTTGCACATTATGTCGAGCGTATCAATGCCGATAGTGAACGATGTTACCTTCGTTTCGTGTCGGTTCAGGCCAAATAATTTATAAAGGGGTATCCTGAGTTTCTTGCCCACGATATCGTGGATAGCCATGTCAATCGCTGCACGCGCGGCTGTATCTTTTGGGTATTTGCTTTTAAGTCGACTGGTTATATCTTCTACCTGGAATGGATCGAAAGCGCTGAATAAATCTTTGGATTCCTGGAATATCCGGCTGACGCTCTGCGCATCTTCACCGAAAAACCTGGTGGGCGCAGCCTCTCCCAGTCCGGTAGTTCCATCATTATCCTGTATATGAACAACGATATTGTTTTGAGTGCCGCGGGTTTCTCTGGCGATCTGAAATGTATATCGTAATTGTAAGTCGAGCGGGTGGAACGAGAGATTCATGGCAAGAGGGGCTGAATAACGTTGATAAATTTGTCTACGCCAAATTTAATGGGATCGGTGACAGGCAGTTTCACCTCTTTTTCTACTTTGTCGATTTCGTTTTGCGCGTCCAGATCGGACATACCAAAGCAGTTCAGGGAAATGCCAAGCACCTTGCACGGCTGAATGGGTTGTGCTATTTTTTCGTAAAGTTCAATCAGGTGGTTTAACGGTAGTATAGGGAAATTGGAGTAATGCCGAAGGGTTTTACGGACAGGTTGATGACACAGGATAAGACCCTGTGGCGCAGAACCATGTAAGAGACCGAGCGTAACGCCTGAATATGCCGGATGGGTGATGCTTCCCTGTCCTTCAATGTTCAGGAGTTGATACTGTGCGCGGTCAAGGACGAGCTTTTCCGCTGCCCCGGAAATAAAATCGGAAATAACATGATCAACAGCAATTCCGCTTCCTTCAATCATAATACCCGTCTGTCCTGTGGCGACAAAACATGCGTTTATTCCCCGTTTTTTTGCAGCCCGGGTGATTTCAATGGATGTCACCATTTTTCCAATGTTACAATCTGAACCGACGGTAAGGATGCGCAATGTCTTTGTATCCCTTGCCTTACCCGTGCCAATGGGGAGATTTTCAGGCGCCTTACGGACGTCCCATATTTTACTTTGGTAATCACGCGCGAGTTTGCAGAACTCGAAATCCTCTTCCATGTGCAGGTGAAGTCCGTTAATAATGTCAATCCTGTTTTTCAAGGCATCGGTAATATGTTTTCTCCACTCGGCAGGTAACATACCGCCGGGAGGGGCAATGCCGATCAGGAGGGCGGTGGGTTTCAGGGGTAATGTTTCTTCAATATTTTTTACAATAGGTATACCTTTGCCAACGCCGATAATTGAATCGATGTTTTTTCCGGTATTGACGCTATCGATGATTGCGACAATGTCATCCCTGCGATAACGGATAACGCTCACAGCAGTTTTTGCGGTAAAAACATCAAGTCTGCCTTCGGTAAGTATAACGATCTTGTGCTGGGTCATGGTATTTGATAGAAAGGGCTATTTTTTCCGCTTTTCTTTGAGAATTTTGCTGTGTTGTTTTAGTTCTCTCTGGGGATGTGGAGATTGCAATTTACCAATATGTGCAGCGTATTCCCGATGGCTTAAAAAATAATCAAAGGAAATGGTATCACGTGTTACGAATTTAATGAGCCAGCCCTGTTCATAAGGATTGTTACTCAGTAAATCGAGGTCTTCAAACAAACGTTCGTTTACCGCTATAACCTCGCCGTCCAATGGTGATGTAATGTCTAATAGCATTGCTAACGATTCGACTTCACCAAAAGAGATGCCGGACAGTATTTCTTCGCCTACCTTCGGCAGATCAAGAAATAAAAGTTTATTTAATTCTCCAAGGATGTGGTGTGTCAGACCAACCGTGATTGACTTGGTTTCGAACAAAAACCATTCGTGCGTGGGTAAGTATTTTAAATGTTCAGGAATCATAACATAATGCCTCACAATAAATTATAACTATTAAGTGCAAAATGTTAACACATGATATATGGGTTGTCAAGGATAATTGATTTTAAGGGGATTCAGGCTTTCGTGATAATTAGCTTTTCAATCAACAGTGAATTTTTTATACTATAACCCTTATAGTATTACTCTGTAAAAACTTCTTTTTTTATAACTATTTCACAATCCCATGTACTTCTTATCAGGAGGTGAAGTTTGTTTATGGGGGAAAGATTGCTTCGCTCCGCTCGCAATGACAACGTGCTGTGTGCCATCAAAGAGCATAGTAAGTGTCATTGCGAGGGTCTTTTCCGAAGCAATCGCCCCCTTTTCATAAAGAAGAATTGGTTGCGGCCTAGCTGCGCCAGGAACAACGTTCCTAATAAAGGTGTCTATTGCCTGATTGTGAGATTGGTCAGGAATCAACGTATAGAAATAGGAAAACTCGGCGCCTTTGATTTTCCGGCGGGTTTTTACGTCTATGTTGGGAGCGCCCAGAACAACCTGAAACTCAGAGTTGCACGGCATCTTCAGCAAAAAAAGAAACTCCACTGGCATATCGACTATCTTCTCCGGCACGGAAAGGTAATTTTTGTTTCTCCCTATGCTGGCGCAAAACACATGGAGTGTGTTTTAAACCGCAAAGTCGGGGGTATAAAGAGTGCAACAATACCGGTGATGGGGTTTGGTTCGTCTGATTGTTTGTGTGACGCGCATCTTCACTTTTTCAAAAAGAATCCGGAAACCGAAATTTCAGGGATTGGATTAACGTGTAAAGATTATTAATATTCAAACAGGTTTCCTGTTTGTAGTAGCGACTTCAGTCGCTTCTGATGATGGACAATATGACGATATGACGACTGAAGTCGTCACTACAAACTTGAAGTGTAGGAATTTCAAACCGGGTTAACTCTGACAGGGTTTCAAACCCTGTCAGAGTTCTGGTTTGTTTGTAGAGGCAATTCATGAATTGCCTCTACATTTTTAAAAGTCGCCGAAGGCCTAATTCAAATTTATACCGTCATACACAATGAGGTTATTGTTTAAAATATGATTAACGAAACGCCTGCGATGCGTCAATATAACGAGATTAAGAAACAGCACAAGGATGCGCTGCTCTTTTTTCGGATGGGAGATTTTTATGAAATGTTCTTTGAGGATGCAAAGATAGCCTCGAAGGTACTGGGAATTACCCTTACTTCCCGTTCCAAAGGCGAGAATGCCATACCTATGGCAGGTGTGCCTCATCATGCCGCTGAGTCGTATATCAGGCGATTGATTAAGGCCGGCCACAAGGTAGCTATTTGTGAGCAATTGCAAGAACCCGAAGAGGCCAAAGGCGTCATTGATCGTGGCGTTACCAGGATAATCACACCCGGCACCGTTACTGAGGACTCCCTCCTGGAAGATAAAAGTAATAACTACTTAATGGCGGCGCTGGAAACGCAGCATCAGGTAGGACTGGCCTGGGTTGATTTGTCCACAGGCCGGTTTGAGGTTGAGGATATCCAGAAAGATCACCTCCTGAATGAATTCGCCAGACTGAATCCATCGGAGGTATTATTGCCGGAAGAAACGGTAAGGAATAATAGCGCATTCATTGAAAAAATCCGATCTGAATATAACGGCATGATAACTTCCCGCCCTGACTGGGAATTTTCAAGAGACACCGCATACCGGGTTATTACCGAACACTTTGGGATAACATCGCTGGACGGTTTTGGCTGTGAAGATGTTGGTCCGGCGCTGGGTGCTGCTGGCGCTGTTATCCACTATTTGAAGGAGACACAAAAGACACCGCTCAGGCATATCAGCAAGGTTCAGAGATACCATACCAGCAACAAGATGCTCATGGATAAATCCACCCAGCAGAGTTTGGAACTCACGCAGACGATGAGGACTCGCGACCGGGATGGTTCGTTGCTGGGCATGCTTGACCAGACGAAGACCCCCATGGGCGCCCGGCTGCTCAGGGAATGGATGATCAGCCCATTAAGGGTGTCTGCGGAGATTAAATTCCGGCAGGTTGGAGTTTGGGAACTCTTTGAAAAGTCAGCGCTCAGACGGGAATTACGCGGCATTTTGAGTAATATCTACGATATTGAGCGGATAACTACAAAGATAAGCTGCGGTCGCGCCAATGGACGTGACCTCATCTCTTTGAAGCAATCTCTTTTAAAACTGCCGGAACTCAAGGACAAAGTGGCATTTTGCATCTCGGAAATTTTGATATCCATAGAACAACAGATAGATATCCTGGATGAAATACTTATCCTGATTGAAACTGCCCTGGTTTCCGATCCCCCTCCAACAATAAAGGATGGAGGAATTATCAGGGAGGGTTATGACGCCTCGCTGGATGAATTACGGTACATCAGTAAAAATGGAAAGACTTGGATTGCCAGTTTCCAGGCGCAGGAGATTGCGAGGACAGGCATTAACACGCTCAAAGTTGGTTATAACAAGGTATTTGGATATTACATTGAAATTACCAACATGCACAAGGATAATATCCCGCAATCATATATTCGAAAACAGACCCTCAAGAATGCGGAGCGTTTTATCACCCCGGAACTGAAGGATTACGAAACGAAGGTGCTAACTGCCGATGAACGCGCAAAGGAGCTGGAGTACGACCTCTTTATTACAATACGTGATCAGATCGGTTCCTTTACCCCGCGACTCCAAAAGACGTCTGAAGCAATTGCGCAGCTTGATGTGTTGGCCACCCTTGCTCATAACGCTGCGGAAAACCGATATATCATGCCGGAGATTACCGATGAAAGGGAGTTAAAGATCACCGAAGGCCGGCATCCTGTGCTCGACCGTAAACTGGGCGGTGAAAGCTTTGTGCCCAATGATATTCAACTGGATGGCATACAGGATACTGTCATGGTGATTACCGGGCCGAACATGGCAGGAAAAAGCACGTACATTCGTCAAATCGCCCTCCTTGTTGTAATGGCGCAGATGGGGGGGTTTATTCCAGCGAAAGAAGCGGTTATCGGGGCTGTGGACAGGATATTTACGCGGGTGGGCGCATCGGACGAACTTTCACGGGGACAAAGCACTTTTATGGTGGAAATGAATGAAACGGCATACATCCTGAACAATGCAACAGACAGAAGTTTAATTATTCTGGACGAGGTGGGGCGCGGCACAAGCACCTTTGACGGTGTAAGCATTGCCTGGGCTGTAACAGAATATATCTACCAGCATATCCATGCCCGTACGCTCTTTGCTACCCATTATCATGAATTGACTGAGCTGGCATTGCTCTTTCCCGGTGTCAGGAATTTTAATATCGCCGTGAAGGAGTGGGGAGAAGAGATTATCTTTTTGAGGAAAATCGTAGAGGGGGGGACAGATAAAAGTTACGGAATCCATGTCGCACGCCTTGCGGGCATACCCAGAGAGGTTGTCCAGAGGGCGCGGATAATACTCAACAACCTTGAGGCCGCAACGCTGGATGTCAATGGCAAGCCAAAATTTGCGCCAATGAAAACACTTCAGGAAAAAAGGCTGCCACTGCAATTAAAGCTTTTTGCATCAAAGGAAGATAAGGTAATAGAAGATATTAAGAAACTCGATATCTCAAAGATATCACCCCTTGACGCACTGAATAAGCTGGATGATTTGAAGAGGAGATTGGAACAAAGTTGATGTTAAAGAAATTTTAAAAACAGGAGAAATAATATGTACTATCTGCCGCTTCTTGCAATACCATCGGGCACCTCTCTTTTTTTGTACGGTATCCTTTTTTTGTTTATTGGTCTCTGCGCATTTATTATTTTCAGATACGGCTGGCTTTACATTAAGTCAATCGCATCAGACGCCCATGTATCCTTTGCGCAGATGATTGGTATGACCCTCCGCCAGGTTGACGCAAAGATTATCGTGGAACACCGTATTATGGCAAAAAAGGCAGGAATTGATATTGCCGCATCCTCTCTTGAGGCGCATTATCTTGCGGGTGGTAATGTGAAAAATGTCGTGTTCGCACTCATTGCTGCATGCAAGGCGAATATTGACCTGAATTTTGACCATGCATGCGCCATTGACCTTGCAGGGCGGGATGTCTTTGACGCGGTTAAAACCAGCATTAATCCAAAGGTCATTGACTGTCCCGACACAACAAAAGGATGCGCTACGTTAGACGCAGTAACCAGGGATGGTATTCAATTGAAGGTGAAGGCACGGGTAACCATTCGCACAAAGATAGATAAACTATTAGGCGGCGCATCAGAAGAAACCATTATTGCGCGCGTTGGAGAAGGAATTATTACAACGTTGAGCCTTGCTGATACGTACAAAAAAGTGTTGGAATGTCCCGATTCAATTTCAAGACTCGTTTTGGAGAAGGAACTTGATAAGGATACGGCGTTTCAAATCCTGTCGATTAATATCTCCAACATTACCGTGGGTGAGAATATTGGCGCAAAACTACAGATAGAACAGGCCGAAACCGATAAGCGGATTGCCCAGGCGGAGGCTGAAAAACGTCAGGGACTGGCCGTTGCGCGTGAACAGGAAATGAAGGTGGTTGCAGAAGAAAACAAGGCAAAGATATTCGTGGCAGAGGCCGAAGTATCCAAGGCCATTGCACAGGCATTCCGTGAAGGGAATCTGGGTATTATGGATTATTATCACCTGAAAAATGTCCAGGCTGACACCGAGATGAAGGCGTCTCTTTCAAAAACGGGAACGCTGCCTGCGGTAAAGTGAAGATAAACATAAATTTTCCTTTGATTATTGAAAATAAAATATTATACTAATAACTTATGCCAGAGTGGTGGAATTGGCAGACACGCCAGACTCAAAATCTGGTCCCCGTCACAGGGGGTAAGGGTTCAACTCCCTTCTCTGGCATTTATTGAGACTGTCAATCTGGATTAGTGTCCTACAAAATACATATTTGCATTAAAAGGGTTAGGGATTTGCGTATTAAAACACACAACGAAGTCTGCAATCCCGAATACGACCTACCAAATCCCACCTGGCAAGTGGTTTAGCTCAGGAATTAATTTTATCCTTGACGTCTTAATATTATTCTTGTACAGTTGTAGGCACAGTTCACAGTTCACAGTTGCTCGTTACAAAGTAACGTAATAAAAACATTACGATAAAGGCAAACTCAGAGCGATCTGAGGACGCAAAGTAAAGGGTCTTTATTGTAGCGCCGATCCCTTGTGGTCGGCTTTCAGCGGGAGGATAAATTCCAGCTTTACAATAGATTTTTTAAAACAACATTTTTTGCAGTATGGCCTTCTTTGTTTTTACCTTTTTCAATGTAGGAGAGAAATCGTGAAACCATACCTGTTTGCAGTCGTAATAGTATCTTTTCTATTTCCTTTCGCCGATTGTGGATACGCTCACGATGACTGCCCTGGGGAAAATATGCAGGGGGGCAGTACTGCCCCCTGTAATCCTTGTACTTGCGAGGGACAAAATCCTTTTAATCCCTATACGGGGAATGT
>JAXMAC010000103.1:0-11891 GCA_046350595.1 Candidatus Brocadiaceae bacterium
GAGGCATACATAGACTTGATGTCTCAGTGGTGGACACAATGGAACATTGAGGTATTGGCCTATTGCCTGATGCCAAACCATGTACACCTGATTGCAGTTCCGCCTTCTGAAAAGGCGCTTAGTCAGGCAATTGTCGAAGCGCATCGGCGCTACACGCGCCGCGTAAACTTCCGGGAAGGCTGGAGAGGACACCTATGGCAAGGACGTTTTGCCTCTTTTTCAATGGACAAAACCCATCTGTACGTAGCCGCACACTCTGTTGAACTGAATCCTGTAAGGGCAAATTTGGTTAAGAAACCACAGGAGTTGTGTAGGATGGGTGAAGCGGAGCGCACCCATCAATAAAAAATGGTTGAAATAATACCGATGTGTATGCCGTATTTGGAGATTGTGTCGAAAGGTTTTCGATGGGTTCGCTCCGCTTAACCCATCCTACTTTACTCCGTTGCTTGAAATGTTTGGCGAGTGGAGTAATTTTCTTTCCAGAGGCCTATCGGATGAAGAAGTCAAAAAGTTTCGATGTCACGAGCGAACCGGGAGACCTCTTGGCACGGAGAGTTTTTTAGCATGTCTTGAAAATGTACTTGGTAGAATACTCCGTAAACAGAAACCTGGCACAAAGGTGACTCAAAAGAAAAATAAGAATCTCTAAAATTAAGTATGGTGTCCCCGAATTAATCCAAGAAGAGGTTAATTCTTTTATAGGCAGTATTATGTCTTTTTGTCCGTTGGAACATTTTGAGGATAGTTTACTCCCGAAAAGAAACTATAAAATCTTAGAAACAACAAAATCAATAATTTTTGTGCGCACCTATAAGTCACATACGAATAAATTTACTATCAGTTTTTCCAAAATAAAACAACGCCTTTCGGCTCCTCCGAAAATTGACGATACTCAGCTTTTACAAGGAATAGTTCAATAATAATTCTAGGATATAGCGGTTGAATTCGAGTGAAAGGGCAGTCAACTTTCATCTTGCATTCAACCCCTAGGCGTAGCGGTGACTTACGGTCTCTTTTTTGGGTCCTGTCTGTTATCAAAGACTGAATGAATCACAATTTCATCACCTTCTATTGTATAAAATACTGAGAAGGGGAATCTCCTGACAACACATCGCCTGAAACAGGAATATATTTTTTCATACATTTCTGGGAAACTTAGAATGTTATTCAGCGATACCTCAACACAGTCAAGAAACTCAAAGCCAAGTCCCCTTCTCTGTTTTTCGTACCACACAAACGCCAATTCAATATCGTCTTTTGCTCTATCGGTGTAACGTAGAATCATTTATATTTACTTCTTAACTCAGTATGTACACCTTTCCAATCATGAAGTCCTAACTTTCCATCTTTATATTCAATGTATCTTTTATCTAACTCAGCTTTTTGCCATTCTGGCATTGGTAACTCAGCATTATATCTGGCAATATCATCCCAAATATCCTCAACTAATAGTATTTTCTCCGACAGGCACAACTTATCTATCTCTTTTACAATTTCACTTGGCCTCATTGTAAACATCTCCTATTTTATATTTTAAAACGTTTTACAGATCTCATAATACTTAGTTATGGAGTTTATAGTCAAGTTGTTTTCCTGTTATGCATTGGTTTGATGTATAATTTAATTTTTAGTTCGAAGTGTGATTTTTTCAATACTTCAAATTTGCCCACGAAAATGGCGAAATCTCCTGACGCAAAATTCCGGGCAAAATTCCGGGGACACCATACTTAATTATTGAGATTGTTTTTAAAATAGGTAAGATGTGTGCATGTCCAGAATTGCTCGTGTAGTCGTACCGGAAGTTCCACATCATGTTACGCAGCGAGGAAATCGTCGTTTGCAGACATTCTTCTGAGACGAGGATTATGATTTCCTCTCAAAAGGTCTATCGGATGAGGAAGTTGAAAAATTTCGATGTCACGAGCGAACCGAGAGACCTCTTGGCACGGAGAGTTTTTTAGCATGGCTTGAAAATGTACTTGGTAGAATACTCCATAAGCAGAAACCTGGCCCAAAGGTGACTCAAAAGAAAAATAAGAATCCATGAAATTAAGTATGGTGTCCCCGGAATTCAACTGCTTGATCAGGCGGCTTTAAAAGCAGTGAGGCATTGGAGATTCCAACCCGAACGGAGAGGAGATATGCCTGTTGAATCCAAGGTAGTAATCCCTGTTAGATTCCGTCTGGAAGAATCAGATAGAAAATCTAAGTGATATGCTATCCTTCAATCAATTCTGTTGACTTATCAACATTTATTCTTGACGATAATAAACATTATGTTTATTATCATTCAATGATAAAATCGTTCCGTTGCAGTGAGACACAAAAAATATTCCATCGCGAATATTCACGAAAGTTTCCGCGTGATATTCAAATGCGCGCATTTGCGAAACTCAACGCGATTGATGCCGCCATCCATCTTAAAGATTTGCACCTCCCGCCATCAAATTGGCTTGAGGCATTGAAAGGAGAACGTAAGGGACAATATAGTATTCGAATCAACGATCGATGGCGTATTTGTTTTGAGTGGCATAGCGGTAACGCAGAAGAGGTAGAAATTGTCGATTATCATTAAGGAGTTAAGTATGACTAAGCATCGTATTGCACCAATGCACCCCGGGGTATATCTGAAAGAATTACTCGATGAATTAAAAATATCACAATACCGGCTCGCACAGGATTTAGGCGTGCCAGCTATGAGGATCAATCATGTAGTACATGGCAAACGTCCAGTAACTGCAGAGATTGCCTTGCGTTTAGGGCGCTATTTTGGTCAAAGCCCGCGCTATTGGATGAACTTGCAATGTCGGTATGATATGGATATTGCTGAAGATTCCTTAACCGAACAGGTAGCACGTGAAGTTCAGCCATTAACGGTAGTTTTATAATCCACTGTCTTGTGCTTTAGCTGAAATCGACAAAAAAGTACTAATGATAGACTTGGACCCCCAAGGTAACTTAACGATTTGTGGAATGGATGAAGAAAAATTACACAATATTTGGGAGGAAGAGGACTCATTTATTGATGTTATGGGATTTGATGAAACAAAGAAAAAGATCGGACAGGAAAAATTTAAGATTATAAACACTAATCCAAGGTCTATTCATTATTTACTTAGCCCGACTTTCGCAATTCGCACCCCAAAACGGTTATTTTCGGACATGTATCGCCAGGAGACCCTTGATTTTAAAGGAATGATTCTTCGAAATGGCCTGTAGCGCCGACCTACCCTCGATAGAGGCGTTTTCGGGTGAAAAGACCCCAGCAAAACAACTGGCATTGTTTCCGGATGACCGGGAAGAATTGCCGGTAATGGCTTGAGAGACCATCCGGGTGCAGTTGGACAAAATAGAATTGCGCCGTCCACGGGAATGGGAAACGTGCTGGTTGGGATTGTATTTGTGGAATCTTCTGGAACTGGACACATTTTGGAGACGGCGTTTGCCGTCAAGCCGCAAGGGGACAAGCTGGCTGAATATGCTGAAGGCGTTGACCTGTTACCGGCGGATTGATCCGGGAAGCGAATTTCGTTTTTACATGGATAGCGGTATCCCAACCGGGGATATGTTGGAAAAGATGCGTTCAAGAGGGGTTGATTATTTGGTTGGTACTCCCAAGGGACATTTGACCCATGTTGAAAAACCATTGATCGAACAGCCCTGGATACAGGCAAATGATTGATGTTCATTTGCCAACCACAGATGGCCATCACATTGTCTGAGCCACTATACACAGCCGGAAAAGGATGTTTCTCTCCTCAATTTTGCCTTGATCGGTGGATTTGTGTTGCCAGGTGTCAACAGTGGGCGACGATAGACCTGTAAAGCTCCTGAACCACCTGCCTCGTTTCGCCGTAAATCGCCAGCCAGCATTTACCGTAAGGGAGACACCCCGTGTTGTAAGGTACGACGCCACGACCTGTGGAGGGGTCAAAGAAGAAGCGACCACAACGGCTACGAAACTCACTGAATGAACGGGCACTGGAGGCAACTGATGTGGAAAGAAACGCACCCTTCAATCCAAGTCGGCTCATCAGGATCCACGGGTAAGTGGCAGCGTTGACGCGCGCGTTGAGTTCGGCAAGAAACTGTGCAGGCTTCGCTGTGTGCGGGGAAATGTGTTCAACGAAATCGAAGCCAAAGATACCCGTATAACCTTCGCCTTGCAACCATTCTGAGAGTTTATTTGCCGACGCAATCATCTCGGGCAGCGTGTTTGCCAGCGATGGGTAAATGTTGCCTTGATGTGTCAGGTTCGCATCCAGAATCTGGTCGGTCACGCTGGCACAGGACAGGGAGCTGCCGTCGGGTGAGATGTTGAATTGAACGTTTGGGGATACGATGACATCGAACATGACCTGAACAAGGCAAATAGGAAGTGCCTGCTGCTCGACCAGCCGCCGAAGTTTCCCGATAACATCTGTCGTGTCGCTGTTGATGACCAGAGGGGCTATGATGGGTGCGTCTTTGACACCTCGAACAATGACTTTTCCAGTCGCTCTGATCTGCCGAAGGACAGCTTCTTCAAGCAGGTGGAGATCCAGCGGCCCATCGGTCGACTCAACGATCTCGCCGGGCGCCACAGGTACACCCCGTGCGCATGCTTCCTTAAGAACTACATCCTTACGGTTAGCACGGGCTACAATGTCGTGGTTGCCCCCGAGCACGGGAATTCTTCGACCAAGCAACCGTTCCAGTTCTGCGGCAAGCACAAACTCACGTGGCGAGGCAATGTAGGGATTCAGCACGACGGAGCGCCGAAGGGGAACGAGTGTGCAGATATGTTCCAATGCCGCACGGTCTTGTCTCAATGCTTCGGGAAGGGTGAGCCCGTTGTCTGCGGTGACAACCACACGGTCGCGATGCGGGCCAACGCCGAGCGTGCTGAGATAGTCGAGATACTCCTTGTCTACAGCGCCATGGAGGCAAACGATATCTTCGGCTCGCGCCATCAACAGGGCACGCTGGTCATACCTCCTTGCGCCCGGCAGCGTTGCGTTGAGGTCCTGCGTGCCGTCACGTGAGGTGATGTCGTGGACGAAGATATGGATAGCTTCCGTCATGGCATTCTTCCGTCCTCCCACTGCATTTCATCGTAGGCGGATTTCACCAGTGAACGCGCTACCCGGAATTTGCCAGTCGTTTCGAGTGAAATGTTCGGTACCAGGGCAACTTCAAATGCCACTTCCGGCCCGAGTTGTCCGATTACCGACTCTTGTAAGCGGGTTAAGTCTGTTTTGGAGGGTGTCGCCACCGCAACAACGTGTAATACGACGCGATCCTTCCGTTCCTGGAGCAATTGGTATTCACGAATCCACGGCGCCACCTCTAAGATTGGCTTCAAGAGGCTGTAGGGGTGGATCGTACGCCCGTCTATGAGCGTGAAATAGTCGATCATGCGTCCCTGGACGGCACGGATAGTAGAGAAGGGCTTGCCGCAGCGGCACCTCTCAGAACCTTTAGTAACGATGTCGCCAAGTCGATAGCGAATGAACGGCATTGTATAGGCATGCAAATTTGTTCCTACCACTTCGCCGCGCTCGCCTTCGCGAACGGGCCGCCCATCGCAGAGCACTTCCAGAATCATCCCGTAGTCGCTGACATGCATTTCTCCCGTGACAGGGCATTCCCATGCCATCAGATTGAACTCATGACTGTCGTACATTTCGAAAACCGGAGCGCCGAAGCCATAGGTGATTTGTCGTCGCATGAGGGGGGTGAGCACCTCCGAGTCAACCTGGAGAAAGCGTGGCCTGATCTGTTGACGGTCAGTATCGCTCATCAACTGAGAGACTCGCGAAATCACACCAGCGTATCCAACGATTACATCGGGACGGAAAGATCGAAGACTACGCAGGATATCTTCCAGAGGCTCCCGGCAATCGATTTGCGTCCAGCGTCGCGGGCTAAGGTTTCGGAGAAGGCGTTGGATTAACGGATTAGCCGCTGGTTGCTTCGGACGGAGAAATGCGATCATCGCGATACTGTCGCTCCATCGCCGCCCGAATTCGTTCATCGCCTGAATCCGAATTGCTCGCAGAAGCCGTTGTTCCAGCCAGGTCGAGTAGATGGTGAACGGTTTGCCAGAAGACCCGCTCGTGCTAGTGACGATTAACCTTTGCAGGTTCGTACCACACGCAATTATCTCTTGCCGAGGCCTCGACCGCAGATCGTCCTTATCGGAGACGGGAATCATCGAAAGATCGGATACGCTGCGAATATCTTGCGGTTTCAACCCATGCCGGTCAAAGAGTTCACGATAGTAAGGCACGTTCTCGTAGGCGTGGTGAACTAACCGGCGCAATTGACGTTTCTGGTAATCTACGATTGCTTCACGGGACGAATGCATTCCTGTGGACATTTGCCACTGCGCAGTCAACCAGTTATTTATCTGCTTCATGACGGCGTTCGTACTGTTAAATATAATTGGATAACTCTACCAAAGCGAAAAATTAATATGAAATTGCTTTTTACAACAATAAAAATTTAAATATAAAATGAAGAAAATTGCAATGTATTTTAATAACGAATATTGCTTTATAGTATTACCCCAAAACAATTTTTTGGTAAGTTTTCTGACTTTAAAATATTTTTCTTCGTATCATTCGCGTTCTTCGTGGTTAAATTCTTTTTGGTTGTGGCTTCGCCATACTTCAATAAACTATTTTAGATCATGGGTTTGGATTATAAACCGTACGATATAATGCGGACGAATGCTTGTGCATTCATCGCACACAAATGGTGACACCTATCTTGCCCCACTCGTTTGGAATGAAAAATAATGAGCAATCAAAATGATGAAGAAATATTATGTGTCACGTGGCAATGAGCGGAAGAATATCATCGCAAGAGAAAGATTGCTTCGCTTCGCTCGCAACGACAGAATAAAGCCGCAAGTACCCGTTCCTGGTCGCAATGAAAAAGCGCAATGCACAACGACAGGTGCGCAGTGACAGCGTGCAGTATACCATCAAAGCGTATAGTGCGTATCATGACGAAGGCGACAGCATGTCACTGAGTGCCCCCAATGTCATTGCGAGGGGTCTTTCCCGAAGCAATCTCCGCTTACGAACAAGAGTGGAAAAAAACCTAAAGTTTAAAATGAAATTCAATTCGCTGGCATTGTTAGAACCGGATATATCGAAATGCCTTTTCAAGACATTCTGCTATCCAAACCCTAATAATGGGTTGACAGGGCACACCCAAACGCCCGGATTCTTTATCGTCCCTTTACCGTACATTTTATCCAGGGCAAATCTTACGTTTTCAGCAATTTAAAACTCTCAAATACCTTTTCAAATGCCTTTATATCCTTTTCAAAATAGTGCCGTTCTGCGGCTGAATATCAGAGACTATAAAACCATTGGTCTACTAAAAACCCATAATAGATGCATTTGCGTTTGAGACCATCCGTTGTTTTATACGTATAGACGAGTTTAAATCCAGGTTTTTCGTTGATTGCTACAGGGATGTTCTCTTTGATCTCAAAATTCAACATATCCTTATCAGTACTCAGGTTGTCATGGATTACCTCTGCAATCTCCTGAGGCATCATGCCTTTAGTAATTTTTTTCTTTGTGTTTTCGAGCGGCTTTTCAATATCCACCCTCTTTATGAGTATATTTTGTAAAAGCACACCGTCCCGGGTAACAAGTAAAAAATCTTTTTTATTGAATCGCATCCATCCGTCCGGAAGTTCTACCGAGAAGTTATACGACTCTAACGAATATGTCTTTTCGGCCGGCACCCATGGAGACCTAATCCTATTGGTATGACTACCATTAAAGTAATTGAAAGAAATGGAAATATACTCAGAGTCAAAGGGCTGGATGTGTTAGATGGAACGCCACTCATTGACATTAAGCCTTACACCCCTCCCTACGATACCGTTGAAGGAATGAGATACCCCGATTGGGTAAACAAGCTTGAATATTAATTTTATTGTACAAGGATTTTTATTTGTACCAGATGAATGCAGATTATCAGGGATTTAAAAGAGCTCGTAGTTAGCTGTGTGCGCCTGTGAAAATCTGCTTCCTCGGTTATTGGAAATGAATGTTTTTGAAAAATTTGCCCTGGAATATGATGAGTGGTTCGAAACGCATACATGGGTTTATCGGTCGGAAGTGGAAGCAGTCAGAAAATTCCTAGCGCAGTTACACCGCAACCAATTCTTCTTTATGAAAAGGGGGCGATTGCTTCGGAAAAGACCCTCGCAATGACACTTACTATGCTCTTTGATGGCACACAGCACGTTGTCATTGCGAGCGGAGCGAAGCAATCTTTCCCTCATAAACAAACTTCACCTCCTGATAAGAAGTACCTTGGACTGTGAAAAACTTACAAAAAAAAGAAGTTTTTACAGAGTAATACTATACCTGAAACAGAAAAAGGAATAGAAATTGGCATTGGGACGGGTCGTTTTTCAATACCATTTGGAATAAAAGTTGGTGTTGAACCTGCAAGGGCAATGGCTGAAATTGCAAGGAAGAGGTTTAAATTTCAGTTAAATTAACGATGTCTTTAAAACCTTTTATGCGCCTGGTGAATTTGTAGTCGGTTGTAACAAATGGCTTACTTTCTCATTGAGACAATGCAAGAAAATATGCATCGTAGACTGTGTTACGTTAAATTTAAAGGCTATATCTATTGCGGCAGCTATTACCGAACTATCAACCTTTCTTACGTCAAATTCCATATCAAAAACAGAATCCAATGTGTAATTCTCTCCACTTTCTGACCTCTGGAACACCGTTCCACTTACCTGATTTCTTCTTTAATTTATCCTAGGTTTAGAAATTTCAAAACGTGAAAAAAACTTAAAAATAGTGGAGTCCGTGGAGAAATACGGCTATAATCAAAAAAAGTTGCCGATTATCTTGGACTGCATTACTCAACGATAAGCAGGTTGATAAAAAAAGGATGTTCTAAATAGCAAGATTAAGCCTGTAGGGGCACGGTGCCCCTACCCTGAACATTAATTACAAAAACGTAGGGGGGTTATACCATTAGCAAGCCAACGGTTTCTTTAAAACAGCTCGAAACATTATGGTTTCAGGTAACAGGAACTTATTGTAATTTGCAATGCACCCATTGCTTTATCTCTTGCGGTCCGAAAAATACTGCGCATGAGTTTCTTAACATGGACGTTATCCATCGTTATTTGAAAGAGGCTTTAACACTGGGTGTAAAAGAATTTTATTTTACGGGAGGTGAACCATTTTTACATCCTGATATTGCAGATATCCTAAAAGAGGCTTTGAACTATGGACAGACCACAGTCCTTTCCAATGGTACTCTGATAACACAGGATGCTGCCCAAAAGTTTGCTCAAATATCTCAGGTATCTAAACACAAATTAGAATTCAGGGTAAGTCTGGAAAGTTATAAAGAAGAAGAAAATGACCAAATCAGAGGTAAAAATTCATTTAAAAGGGCAATAAAGGGTATTCAAGCCTTAGTACATGCTGGTTTTAATCCTATTATTACCATTGCAGACTGGCAGAAATACGGGATGTTTACCAATGAAAAGGTGGATGGATTTGAGTCGTTAGTACATTCTTTGGATGCCCCAAAGGTAAGGTTAAAAAAGCTACCTTTGATACTGTTGGAGCGGTGCGCCAGGTTAATCAGACCCTACTATGAAAATGAACGGGTTACTGAGCAGTGCTTTGATAACTATCACATGGATAACTTGCAGTGTACTACCAGCCGTATTGTAACCAGCAAAGGGGTTTTTGTTTGCCCTATTCTTATTAACGACCCCAAGGCATGGATGGGCTGGACGTTGAAAGAAGCCCTGGGATTTTATGTAATGGAATCACCTGCTTGTTATACCTGCAGGACGTCGGGATTAACGTGTAAAAATGAAGAGTCGAAAATTGTTGTAGAAGATACTGCGAGAAAATCAGTTAATAGGTTTTACGCCGCAGCAGCTATAAGGCCTCAAAAGGAGTTGTGTTGTCCAACCATTTATAATCCTGCCGATGTATCGCATATCCCTCAAAAAGTCCTGGATATTTCTTACGGATGCGGTAGTCCAGTAACACTGGCCAATATTAAGCCTGGTGAAAGTGTACTAGATTTAGGTTCGGGCGGTGGAGTGGACTGCTTTATTGCTGCTAAAATGGTGGGTGAAAGGGGGCGTGTTATTGGGATTGATATGACTGATGAAATGCTGATCAATGCCAATGCCTCCAGAGAGATTGTAGCAAAGAATCTGGGTTTTGATAATGTACGGTTTATAAAAGGGTTTTTGGAGGGAATACCCCTAGCAGCTGAATGTATTGATTTGGTTACGTCCAATTGCGTAATCAATTTATCAGACCAAAAGGAAAAGGTTTTTCAGGAAATATTCAGGGTATTAAAGACGGGTGGGAGATTTGTCATTTCCGATATCGTATCAGACAGGGAAATCCCTTTAGCCATGAAAAAGGATAAAAAATTATTGAGTGAGTGCATATCGGGGGCAATCACAGAGGCGGAATTCTTCAATATTGCAAAGGTGATCGGTTTCTACGGGTTGGAAGTAGTGCATCGTTATCTTTATAAAGAGATAGGCGGCTTTAAGTTTTACTCAATAACAGCAAGGGCATATAATTTTAAGAAATCAAAGGAATGTAACTACATAGGGCAGTATGCTATCTATCAGGGGCCGTTCAGCAATGTTTCCGACGACGATGGTCACACATATCCAGTGGGAATTCCTGTAGAAATCTGTACAGATACGGCATGGAAGCTTTCCAATCCTCCCTATAAAGGCATGTTTCTCTTATCTGATATGAAGAGCACAGATGTGAAAAAGTCATGCGGACCCGGATGCTGTTAATTTTGGAAAATTTGTAATTTCGGATGAATGCTTGCGCATTCACCGTGCCCAAATGGTGACGCTTGTCTCGTCCCCTCGTTAGGAATGAAAAATAATTAGCAATCAAATGATGGAGAAATTTTATGTCTGATAGCGATGCAAAATATGAATGGACAAAAAAGGGAGGCACACTGAGCGATAAAACTGCTTTTGAAGAATTTGGATTGACACAAGAGGATATAATAAAAGCAATTAATGACGGTAAACTCCAATTTAGAGAAGGTAGTATATACGGAAATCCATACTTCAGGTTACTGAGATCAGAAGTTGAAAAATTGGCAGAAGGAAAATTTGGAAAAGATTTTTTTAGGAAGAAAAAGGCTATGAATGAACTGAAAAAGATAAATAAAGAACTAAAAGAATTGAAATCGAAGATTACAGGACTTGAAATGAGAAAAAATGAATTAGCCCAAATCATTAAAGCATAACAAATCAATCCGGAGAATGCCCATGGTGAGATGTAAGATTTTGCATCTCTACCCCACCATTAGATTGTTTAAACGATAAAGGAGTTTGGTGTGTTAGAAAGAAAGCGCTTAAAAAATTGTATAATATATGTGTTATTTTCATTTTTTGGTTTTACTGTCACGGTATCAGCGCATGAAGGACATGAACACGCTCACGATACGGTGATTACTATAGAAAAGAAGACCTCTCTTCATTTTCAAACAGCCTTACTGGGTTATCAATACCTCTATAGTTACATGGTAAAGGGCGGATCGAATGAGATTTCCGATTTGGCTCAAAATCTAATTGACGCCGCCAGTCAGGGAGTTCAGACCGAACCAGAAGGGCCCGGTCAGCACATGATGCAGCATATTCTTGAGGGGGCGGAATCATTAAAAAACGCAAAGAACGTGAATGAACGCCAGGCGGCATTCGCTTCAATCAGTGACACTTTTTTCTCGTATTTTAAATCATGGCCAAACCAGTTAATCCGTAATAGACTGAAAATGTGCCGTTGCAAGAGTGGACACCGATGGCTTCAACCGGAAAACAGCCCTACGGCGTGTCCCTATTC
>JAXMAC010000104.1:0-12297 GCA_046350595.1 Candidatus Brocadiaceae bacterium
GACCAGGATGTCTGGTAAGGTGCGTTTCAAGCAGGCCCAAAATGGACCCGATGGATCTGGACGCCATTATTCTCACCCACAGACATCTTGATCACGCCGCAGACGTCAACGTTATGATTGAGGCAATGACCGAAGGCGGCTTTAAGAAACGTGGCACTCTCTTCACACCGGAAGACGCATTAACAGAAGACCCTGTGGTGTTTAAGTATGTGAGGAATTACCTGTCGCACATCGAAATTATCAAAGAGGGGGGACGGTACAACCTGACAGACACCGTTTCTTTTGAGACGCCGGTAAAACATCACCATCCCAGCGAAACGTACGGTTTGAATTTCTTTACTCCCCGTTCTACCATCTCGCTTATTGTGGATACCCGCTACTTTCCGGAACTGGTAAACTTTTACAAAGGCGATGTGCTGATTATTAATGTGGTTCGTTACAATGTCGATAAGGATATGAAGACATGGCTTTACCATCTGAGCATTGCGGATGTAAGGCAGATTGTGACAACACTGAAACCGAAGGTAACCATCCTGAATCATTTTGGTATGACTATGGTCAAAGCACAGCCACGCAAGGTTGCCGAAGATTTGTCACGGGAGACGGGATTGAAAATAATTGCAGCGGGAGACGGAATGGTGTTTGATTTAACAACCCTGTGAAAACGCAGGTCAATGGGTAATGGTTCACTCAGAGTCGCAAAGATAGCAATGGAAAGTATAATAAACGTGTATAAGTATGAGTAATCTGCAAAATCTGCGGTTCCCGTGCGAAAAATATCTTTTATCCTATTTTTAACTTTGTCACCTTATCAATATCGTCCTTAATTTCCTTAACCTCTTTTATTTCGGTTTCAACACCCTTAAAACCCTTCCTGAATTCTGCAAAACTTTTTCCCACGGATTTCATGGTGTTGGGAAGTCTTTTTCCAAAGACAATAAAAACGATAATGCCTATGACAATCCATTCCCAACCGCCTGGCATACTAAACATAACAATTCTCCTGCTTTTTATGTCCTTCGGGTTACAATATAATCAGCTAATTCCATTAAGGCTGTTTTGTATCTGGAATCAGCCATCGACGATATCTCATCCTGCGCCTGTTTTACGATATTTTTTGCTGTGTTAAACGCATATTCTATTGTATCGTGTTCTGTTAATAACTCTAAAATGGCATTCTTTGAATTACTTCCATCATGATGATTGAATATCAGATTACGTGTCGTTTCAAGCTCTTTTCTTGGCAAAATATTTACCAACCGGATCAGGGGCAAGGTAAGCTTTCCCTTCTGTATATCGGTATTCAGCGATTTCCCGACTTCATCCTCAGTGCCCAGAAGATCGAGGCAATCATCCACAATCTGAAAGGCGATGCCAACCTTTAAGCCATAATTATAAAACATGTCCGCGACTTTACGGGGAGCGCCTGCAAACGTGGCCCCCAGACGGCAACTCGCAGCGCATAACGATGCAGTCTTTCGTTCAATAATATCAAAATAATCATTTTCATTCAGTCCAATGTCGTATCGTCTTTGAAGCTGAATTAGCTCGCCTTCTGACATGATATTAACGGTCTGTGAAAGTAAGAGTGTCGCAACCTGGGAATCAAGAGCCGCGAGGATGGTAAAGCCTCGGGAAAACAGATAGTCGCCAAAGAGGATAGATATTTCCCTGCCCCATTTTGAATTCACGCTCTCAACATGACGTCTCATGGTTGCCCCGTCAATAATATCGTCGTGAACGAGGGTCGCCGTATGCACCATTTCCACAACAACGGCAATATCAATATGTTGAGGCACTACATCGCTCACGCATTTGCCCGCCAGAAGCACAAGGGCCGGGCGGAGCCGTTTCCCTTTATATTTGCTAATATGAGCAATAAGGTCTGCTAAAGAATTACTTTCGGGCCGCAGTTCCTTATGAAAGCGATCCTCAACCTCTTCCAAAAGAACCTTTATCGTGTCGAAAGCCCCCACTATCTCCACAGTTAAAAATCTCCTCATTCAAGCCAGGTAAATAAAACGAAAAGTTATAATATCAGGCATTATTTAAAAAGTCAAACTTCTTTTACATGTTAATGTACAAACGGCATGAAAAACATCGTCAGGGGTTATAGCGGTAATACACGTAATATGTTCACAAGACCTTTTTTCGCATGGACTGCAAGGGATGTCTTTTCTCACAACAACGGCGTTTTTATCGTGAGGGGCATAAATAACAGGGTCTTTTGGACCAAAAATCGCAACGGTGGGAATCCCCATAGTTGACGCTATGTGGGTTGGACCCGTGTCGCCCCCGACGTAAAGCCGGGCGTGGCGGAGTAATGCAATCAACTGTTTTACTGACGACGTCTTACATGCAACGGTAGCCTTCTGCTGCATAAGAGATATAATCTCTTCTGTCAAGGCGTATTCCAGCGTTCCCCAGGTAAACAAAACAGAGTAACCGAGTTCCTGTATTAACCGGTCTGCAAGGATTGCGTAATTCCCGGCAGGCCAGCGCTTAAACTTGCCAAAGACGCTTGTACCCGGATGAATTATTGCGAGGGGTTTTTGGTGGAGGCAATGCTGATAAATAAAGTCATGAATATAATTACGGTCTGTATCGGGAGTGGAAAATACGGGCCTTTGATAGCGTGCGTCTATCCCGACGCCTTCTAAAAGGCTCAGGTATTTATGAATCCTGTGTATCCTCTTCCGTTGCGGGGTAATTCGTATATGGGTAAAGATATAATTAAATTCCTTGCAAAACCCCCGGGAAAACCCAACCCGTGTCCTGGTATTGCTGAGGAATGTTAGTAAACCACTCTTGAAATTCCCATGGAAATCGAACACAACATCGTATTTTCTCAAACGTAATTTCTTCAGGAAAGTCCTCACTTCTGAGATCAGCTTACCGTAGTTCAGGGGACGTTTGAGAAGGGATTGCCACCGCTTTCTCGGAAAAACAATAACCTCATCTATATCCGGAACACCATCAACCAGGTCTTTCAGTTTATCCTCCACAAGCCAGGAGATATGGGCGTTTGGGTATGCCGTCCTCAAATTTTTCACAGCTGGCATCACATGGATGATATCGCCCAGGGCGCCCAGGCGAACAACCAGGATATTTTCGGGATTCTTGAATTGTTTTTTCATGGGTTTTGCAATAGCAAGGTTTGATAAAAAGACTTGAATTATTACTATAATTTACCGGTAATATCTTTGCAATAACATTCCCATGCTGGTAATATTTTTAATATACACAAGGATGGCTCAATTGTCCGGATCAATCTTACGGTATCGCGGTTAAATGTGTCGTAGAGACGCAAAATCTTGCGTCTCTACTCTTAATTTTTAAACATAAAGATGAAAAGACTTATCGAAGACTTATCGCTCAGGGATCGACGCTACGCCTTCCAAGATAGAAAAGAAGGTGGAGTACGCCTTGCCCTGAGGCTTTTAGAATACAAAGGCACTGATGGCATCGTCCTCGGCATTCCATCCGGTGGGGTGCCTGTAGCTGCCGAAATAGCAAAAATCCTCGAACTGCCCCTCGATTTAATCATTGTCAGGAAGATTCAAATTCCCCATAATACCGAGGCTGGTTTTGGCGCTGTTGGGCCTGATGGCAAGGTATTATTCAATGACGACCTCCTTTCCAGGCTCGGTCTATCACAGAAAGAAGTTGAACGACAGGTACAGATGACGAAAGACACCATAAAAAAAAGAAACGAACTCTTCAGAAAGGGATTGCCATTTCCTTTATTGAAGAACAGAATTGTGATCATTGTGGATGATGGGCTGGCGTCGGGTTACACCATGCTTTCTGCCATTGATTTTGTAAAAAGAAACGAACCTCAAAAGATTGTGGTTGCCGTTCCAACCGGTTCACAAGGCGCCGTTGATTTTATCCTTCCTCAAACAAATGAACTGGTTTGTCTTAACGTGAGAAGCGGCTATCCCTTTGCCGTAGCTGATGCGTATGAGAACTGGTACGACCTTGATAGTAGTGAAGTAATGTCAATTCTGGAAATATTTTTCAAAGTGTGAAGTTTATTTTGGACATATCCTGGCGCAGCTACGCCACAACCAAATCTCCTTTATGAAAGCGGGGAGATTGCTTCGGAAAAGACCCTCGCAATGACACTTACTATGCATTTTGATGGCACACAGCACGTTGTCATTGCGAGCGTTTGTAGTGATGACTTTAGTCGTCTGGGGTCATTGCGAGCGGAGCGAAGCAATCTTTCCTCACACATAACGGTTCAAATTGCTTTCTATTCGTTTGAAAATATGCTATTATAAATCGGCAAATTTGTCTAACCTAAAAACCAATAGAAAAACCTCTTTTAAACAATGTTAATATTCAGGAGAAAAAACAATGAACCCGATAAAACTGAAAGAAAACGTTTACTGGGTTGGGGAAATTGACTGGGACCTGAGAAATTTTCATGGTTATTTGACTCAACAGGGCACAACATATAATGCCTATTTGATCCTTGATGAAAAAATAACCTTAATCGATAGCGTAAGACCTTATCTATATGAGAGAATGATGCAACGGTTATCACGTCTCATAGACCCTTCACGGATTCATTATATTGTTTCAAATCACGTGGAGATGGACCATTCCGGCAGTCTGCCGTTGCTTATGGAAACCGCAAAAAATGCTACCATTATAACCTCTCCTCACGGGCAAAAGGGGTTGCTTGCCCACTATAAAAGAAACGATTGGAACTTTAAAGTTGTTAAAACGAATGAGATGGTCAGTCTTGGCCGGAAAAGCATGAAATTTGTCCTTACTCCTTTAGTCCACTGGCCCGACAATATGGTGAGTTATCTGGTAGAAGATAATATCCTTTTTTCCAACGACGCTTTTGGTCAGCACATCGCCTCTTCGGAAAGGTTTGACGATGAATACCCCCTTGATATTTCAGTTGATGAGGCAAAGAAGTATTACGCCAATATTGTACTGCCCTATTCCAGTCAGGTACAAAAGGCCATGGATGCGCTTTCACCCCTTGCCATAAGTATGATTGCCCCAAGTCATGGTATTATCTGGCGCTCTCATGTGAATGCCATTGTTGGGGAATATAGAAAATGGTCTTCCAGCAAGGTGGAAAACCGGTGTCTGGTCATCTATGATACCATGTGGAAGTCTACGGAAAAGATTGCCTACAGCATTCAGGAAGTATTTGAATCTATGGGGATTCCCACAAAGATGATGAATTTGAGGAAAAACCATATCTCGGATATTATCGCCGATATATTAACGGCAAAATTCATTTGCGTAGGTTCTCCCACACTCAATAGCAATATGTTGCCTACGGTTGCAGGTTTTTTAACCTATTTAAAAGGGTTGTCTCCGCAAAGCAGGATTGGGCTTGCCTTTGGCTCTTACGGTTGGGGAGGGCAGGCAGTTGGTCATGTAGAAGACATATTAAAAGAGTGCGGCTTTCAGATGATGCGGTCCATCAAGGCGCAGTATATTCCTGACGATGCGCAACTCCAGGAGATCAGCAACACCTTAAAACAGGAGATACAGGGCACAACCGGGTCAACTGTCAGTTAACGGGACAACATTATCTAGTTCCCAGGCTCTGGCCTGGGAACTCACTTGTTCGTGAAGCGCCGCTTCACGCAAAGCTTGAGCTTTGGCAACAATTGCGTTCCCAAAAAGAGTTTGGGAACGAGTCAGTGAGCCATACATGAGCAATCTGAGCCACTTTCTGAAAAGAAGATGTGACGACTGAAGTCGTTACTACAAACATAAAATAATATTCCGAATATCTTATGAGAATATATTCATTACAGGATTTTGTCACCTATTTAGAAAAAAACGGCGAGTTAATACGGATTAAAACGAAAGTCGATGCAAACTTGGAGGCCGCTGAAATTTCTATTCGTGCAATCCGGGAAGGCAAGCCTGCACTGCTTTTTGAAAATGTCCGTGGCGCCTGTTTCCCCCTGGCCATGAACATCCTCGCCAGCGACAAACGGATTGAGCTTGCGCTGGGAAAACACCCCGATCAGCTTGGAGAGGAGTTAATTACCTTCATGGAAGAGGCTATGCCGCCAAAGCCGAAGGTGTTTTTCAGGCATCCGGGAATAACAAGACGGCTCATCAGCGCCCTTCCGAAAAGGACATGCTGTCCAACATCTCAGGACGTTGTGGGAAGAGCTAATTTAAATGATCTTCCCGTTATAACATGCTGGCCTGAAGATGGGGGGCGATTCATTACCCTTCCCCAGGTTTTTACCTATGACCCACAAACGGGAAAACGAAATGTGGGGATGTACCGTATGCAGGTGTTTGACGGGCAGACGACCGGAATGCACTGGCAGATACAGAAGGGCGGAGGATTCCACTATTACCAGGCGAAGAAGCTGGGAAAGGAATTTCAGATTGCCGTGGCGCTGGGAACAGACCCGGCGCTCTTACTTGCCACCGTTGCCGCATTGCCGGAGGGTATGGACGAGGTTATGTTCAGTGGTTTCCTTCGGGGGAGAAGGACAAGGATGACAAAAGGCAAGACGGTTTCCATCCTTGTGCCTGCTGATGCGGAATTTATTCTCGAAGGAACCGTCCATCTGACAGAGTTGCGCCGGGAAGGCCCCTTTGGCGATCATTTCGGCCATTATTCCAATGCCTCGGAATTTCCTGTCTTCCATATAAGCGCTATTACCCATCGGAAAAATCCCATATATCCCGCAACAGTCGTGGGGCGTCCGCCTATGGAGGATAAATTTCTGGGAAATGCAACCCAGCAGGTGCTGGGACCGCTCATCCGTCTGATTCATCCGGAAATCTATGATATGTGGGCCTATTACGAAGCGGGATTCCACAACCTGCTGGTTGTATCGGTGGAAGAACGCTACCGTAAAGAGGCAATGAAGACAGCCCTTTCCATCATGGGCGAGGGTCAGCTTTCCCTGACTAAGTGCGTTATTACCGTTTCTGAAGACGTCAACCCCCGCGACTTCAATGCAGTGCTCAGGGCAATCCGCGAACATTTTGATCCCGCCTATGATTTTATTATGATCCCCAAAGTGCCACTGGACACCCTCGATTTCACCAGTTACACGATGAACCTCGGCAGTAAAATGATTATTGATGCTACACGAGACGACTCCCGCATTAACAGCAGTGAGTATAAACCCGCCGCACACGATCTTGACCGATTATTAAAAACCATTGACCCGAAAATAACTCAATGGAACATGCTGGGTGAGACGTTGCTGGTTGTTACCGTACATGGCCATGGACGGGAGACCGTCACAAAATTAACGAAGTCATCGGAACTTATCGGGCCAAAAATTATTGCGGCAGTCAGTCCCGATGTTGACATCCAGAGCCAGGAACAAGTTATCTGGGGAATATTTACCCGATTTGACGCCGAGCGGGATATCGTATTTACCGAAGAAAAGCTGGTCGGTATTAGTCCTGTTTTCAGAGGTAAGATGGGTATTGATGCCACCTGGAAATCCGGTTACCCGGCGCCTTTAACCATGCCGGAAGAAATCATTGACCGGGTAAACAAACGGTGGGATAGTTATTGGAAATCCTAACCAGAACGAATCGGAAAAGACCGTAGTGGCAAGGCGCGCCTTGCCACTACAGAGAATATCTTTGCTGAAAATGTCAAAATATTATTTGTAAGATATTAATATGATGTTCATAGTATTACTCTGTAAACTTCTTTTTTGTAAGTATTTCATAATCACATGTACTTCTTATCAGGAGGTGAAGTTTGTTTAGGATGGAAAGATTGCTTCGCTCCGCTCGCAATGACCCAAGACGACAGACGACCAGACGACTAAAGTCGTCACTACAAACGCTCGCAATGACAACCTGATGTGTGCCATCAAAGTGCATAGTAAGTGTCATTGCGAGGGTCTTTTCCGAAGCAATCTCCCCCTTTTCATAAAGAAGAATTGGTTGCGGTGTAGCTGCGCTATGAATTTCAAACAACGAATTCCTCCCCTAGAGAATAAAATACGAGAGCAGGTAAAACTATGGCGCGAAAAAAGAATACAGAATCAAATTCAAAACCAATCGATCAGTACGAACACAAAGAAGACTGGCGCAATCGTCTCATAGTCGGTGACAGCCTGCTCGTGATGAACTCATTGTTGGAAAAAGAAGGCATGGGCGGCAAGGTGCAGATGGTGTATTTTGACCCGCCGTATGGCATTAAATACGGTAGCAACTTCCAGCCCTTTGTCAACAAACGAGATGTAAAAGACGGCAAGGACGAAGACCTGACCGCAGAACCTGAGATGATAAAGGCATTTCGAGATACCTGGGAATTAGGCATACACAGCTATCTCACCTATCTGCGTGACCGCCTGCTCTTAGTCAGAGAACTTTTGCACGAAAGTGGAAGTATATTTGTGCAGATCAGTGATGAAAATGTGCATCTGGTAAGATGTTTGATGGGTGAGGTGTTTGGAGTAGGGAATTTTGTTAGTACTATTACTTTCAAGAAAACCGCTGGTCGTCCAACAACGGGCTTGATGCCAATAAGTGATTACATCATTTGGTATGCCAAGGATAATACAAAATTAAAGTATCGGCAACTTTTTGTAAATAAACCGAAAGTAAATGTGACGCAAGTCTATAATCGTATTTTGCTTCCAGATGATTCATCACGCGCATTAACGCAAGAGGAGAAATCTGGGAAAACATATCTCCCATCAGGCGAATTATATACTTTAGCAGATATATTTCATCAAGGGGCCACGGAATCAGGCTCATTCGAGTTTGTTTACAAAGAAAGGCGATTTACCACTCCTCTCGGTAAGCACTGGAAAACATCCATAGAGGGTCTTAAACGTTTAGAAAAGAACCATTGGCTGGAAATCGCAGGAGATACGCTTAGATACAGACGCTTTCTTAAAGATTTCCCCGTCTCAGAAATTATTAATAACTGGATCGATGTTCAAGGTGTTATGGATCGTAAGTATGTTGTTGAGACAAACGAAACTGTTGTCCAGCGTTGCCTCCTCATGACCACCGACCCTGGCGACTTGGTATTGGATATTACCTGCGGTAGCGGCACCACCGCTTATGTGGCTGAAAATTGGGGCAGACGGTGGATCACCTGCGATACCTCCCGTGTGCAATAACCCTTGCCAAACAGCGCCTGATGACGGCGGTGTTTGATTATTATGAACTGGCACACCCGAATGAAGGCGTGGGCAGCGGATTTAAATACAAGACCGTTCCGCACGTCACCCTAAAAAGCATCGCCAACAACGAACCTCCGGCACAGGAAACCTTGTATGACCAGCCGTTTATTGACAGCAAACGATTGCGGGTGACCGGCCCCTTCACCGTGGAAGCAGTTCCGGCGCCAGTGGCAAGGGGAGGAGCCAAAAACGGGTATTGGTCTGCTTTGGTCCCGAACATGCCCCGTTGGAGCAACGCATGGTGGAGTTGGCATTGGAAGAAGCCATGCACCTGAAACCTAAGCCACAGATCGTCTTATTCTGTGCCTTCCAGTTTGACGAAGAAGCAGCAAAAGACATTGACGAAACCAACTGGCCTGGAGTTACCCCTCCTCAAAGCCCAGATGAACGCCGACCTCCTCACTGATGATTTGAAGAAGAAACGCAGCAGCAACGAAAGCTTCTGGCTTATCGGTCAACCGGATGTGACAGTTTCAAGTTTTGAGTTTTTAGTTTTTAGCGATGACAGGAGGTTATCTGAATATGAAACGTTCAAGAAGTTATCGGGATTTAATAGTCTGGCAGAAATCAATGGATTTAGTGAGCAAGATATACAGTATTACGCAATTCTTTCCCAGGGAAGAGATATATAGTATTACTCTGTAAAAACTTCTTTTTTTGTAAGTTTTTCACAATCACATTTGTTTATGATGGAAAGATTGCTTCGCTCCGCTCGCAATGACAAGGTGCCGTGCACCATTAAAGTGCATAGTAAGTGTCATTGCGAGGGTCTTTTCCGAAGCAATCTCCCTTTTCATAAAGAAGAATTGGTTGCGGCTTTGCTGCGCTAGGGCATTACCTCTCAGATGAGAAGGGCTGGGATTTCAATACCGGCAAATATAGCAGAGGGGCAGGCAAGAACAGCAAAGGGGAATTCCGCCAGTTTCTTGGAGTAGCACAAGGCTCATTGGCGGAATTAGAAACCTTGATACTGATTTGTCAGAATTTGGGATACAGTCAACCGAACAATGCAGAAGAATTGTTGGACAATTGCGAAGAGATAGCCAAATTATTGGCAGCCTTAAAGAAATCGCTAGCGAATTAGGTTTCCCCTCAACTAAAAACTCAAAACTTACAACTAAAAACTTCTCACAGGTAGTCCTCGGCTTCGACTACTACAACCCCAAAACCGGAACCATAGAAAGCGGTGGCAAGGGCGACATCGCCGTATGGATGCTCGACACCGATTACGATGGCCGCAGTTTATTTCCTTCTCAGGTATTCTTCCCCATGGCAGGAGACAAAGAAGGCTGGGCAACCTTAGCCAAAAACTTAAAAGCCGAGATTGATGAAGAAAAAATAGAAGCCTTCAGAGGAACCGTATCTTTGCCTTTTATCCCAGGCAAGGCAGTAGCAGTAAAGATCATTGATGCAAGGGGGATTGAGAGTTTGAAGATAATCCGGTTGTAGGTATCAAAGTATTTTTTGTAGCTATGGCAAAACAAACCAGGGTTTCGGCGCGGATTCGGTTACACGGTGTAGTTTACAAGACGCAGAACGTCTTGTTAGGCGTTCCCGCGCAGGCAAACTGGGTCAAATGGGCATTTTTGAAGGAATTATGAAAAATATTCCCCACTCTATGTGTGTCTTCCTGCAAAAAACGGGAGAAATGTCCTGATTTACCAGCATTATTCCCCACTTTAGCAAAAATAAAGTTCATTTGGTACAGTCTGAGGGCGTGTAAAAGGAAAAAATCCCGAAGGGATGGCATGATTATAGAAAAATGACACACCATAAAGTCCAAACCCCGAAGGGGTGAAATACTCTTTAAATAATAATATGCCACCCCTTCGGGGTTATTCATAAATACGTGGCATTATGCTATAATAATATCATCCCTTCGGGATTGCCTAGCGCAGCAAAGCCGCAACCAATTCTTCTTTATGAAAAGGGGAGATTGCTTCGGAAAAGACCCTCGCAATGACACTTAGGAGGCGTCAATAAATAAAGGTAGCAACTTTGTTCGGATTTGTTATACTGTCACCCCTCTGCACACTAACCGAGATGATACCTTTATTTGTTGACACTGCCTTACTATGCACTTTAATGGTGCACGGCACCTTGTCATTGCGAGCGGAGCGAAGCAATCTTTCCATCATAAACAACAGAAATGGAAGTAGTTCCGAGCGCCACCCATTCAGAAGACACCTATAATGCCTTTGTTATATATACGAGGCATTGAGAGTTTAATGATTATTGGTGTAAAATATGGGTTTAAAATTTTACAAGGAGGGCATGAAGTGGAAGGATTACATGAACAGTTTATTGTAGATGAATCGGGCAAAAAGAAGGCCGTTATTTTACCCATTGAAGATTATGAAGAACTGCTTGAAGACCTCCATGATTTGGCAGTAATTGCAGACAGGATTGAACCTGTTAAAGAAAAAGCAGAACACAAAATTTCATTTCCGAACATCCTGAGGATTGACCATGTATACAAGCCACAACTGTCTATTAACCTGGAAAAGGTCAAACCGCTTGAACTCGATCCGTACGAATCAATCACAGAGGCAGAGTTAGCAGCAATTATCGCGGGGAAGCCAAATCCTGCGGCGCTTACTGAGATTGATTTAAAAGAAATTGGCGAGAAATTCCGTTTACAATCCATTATTTTCAGAATTGCTTCCACAATTTACAATGCAGAAAAGAAACCCGATTGGAGAGGAAGTAAAGAAGCGTTTTTGATACAACTCATCGGAATTATTGAGCAATTCATTTATTCGGATAAGGTCAGGATAAAAAATCCAGTATTCAATGAGGATGAAGTGAGAAAGAGAATCCTGATTATGCTCAATATGAACAAGGTCATTCAGCATATCTGGAATGAAATACGCTCAGAGAATACGACACAACTCACCCCGGTTTTTGACAAGGAACATCCCATCCGTTCGACTGCTGATGTGCGCACATGGTGGACAAGCAAACCATGTGCAGATTTTGAAAAAACACATATCAACTTTACCGTCGTTGATAGTAAAATGGAATTTCTTGAGGCAAGAACCATCAACGAAAGCAGTGTGGTTGAATCATTTGTAAAGAATGACCATTTAGGTTTTGCCATTCTTTACAACTACCAGGGAGTTAT